>NZ_JBVVPR010000004.1:0-281215 GCF_055811835.1 Bradyrhizobium sp. WSM4874 | reverse complement strand
GTTGATGATCTGGTCCAGCCGCGCCCGGAACAGATCGTTCGATCCCGTCGTCCTGTGCTTCTTCGGTCGCATCGGCCCCTCCGATGCACCACAGAATCATGGTCCGCAGCGAAAGGGAATCCACAAACGAAAATTGCAAGGTTTGGGGGCCTCAAGCCCCCAATCCCTGCAATCTCAAATGCCGCCGCAACCGGAAAACTGACTCCTGCTCAATCGCTTAGAGCCTTGTTCACGGACGACTCGGTACAGCCACCGCCCGCCACGATAGATTCTGCGGTATGGGTCCCGGCCTTCGCCGGGACGACAAGGAGGCATCGGGCCTATTCCGCCCGCTGAACCCCGATCACGCGGCCTTTCTCGACCGCCAGCGCCAGCTCGCCGCGCTTCAGTTTCAGTGCGGCCTCGCCGAACAGCTCGCGGCGCCAGCCGCGTAGCGCCGGCACGTCGGCCTCGTCGTCGGCCGCGATCTCCTCGAGATCGTCGACGGTCGCAATCACCTTGCTGGCGACCGCATGGCGCTCCGCGGTCATGCGCAGCAGCACCTTCAACAGCTCGACGATCGCGGCGCCATTGTTGTTGTTGCGCGGCTTTTCCAGCTTCGGCAGCGTGGCGTGATCGCGCGCCAGACCGCGCTCGACGGCGGCGACGATGTCGGCGCCCCATTTGGATTTCTCAAAACCCTTCGGCACGGAGCGCAGGTTTGCGAGCTTCTCGATCGTGTTCGGCGCGTGGGTCGCGATGTCGCTGACGGCTTCGTCGCGCAGCACGCGGCCGCGCGGCACGTCGCGGCTCTGCGCCTCCTGCTCGCGCCAGGCGGCGACCTCCATCAGGACCGCGAGGTCCTTGGGCTTGCGCACCCGCGTCTTGAGCCGTTCCCAGGCGCGCTCGGGGTGGAAGTCGTAGGTCTTGGGCGAGGTCAGGACCTCCATCTCGATCGAGACCCATTCGCTGCGGCGGCGCTTTTTGAGGTCGGCATCGAGCGCGGCGAACACGTCGCGCAGATGCGTGACGTCGGACACCGCATAATGCATCTGTTCCTTGGTCAGCGGCCGGCGCGACCAGTCGGTGAAGCGGTGGGTCTTGTCCGGACGGTGTCCGGTGACCTTCTCGACCAGCGCGTCGTAGGCGATGCTGTCGCCGTAGCCGAGCACCATGGCCGCGACTTGGGTATCGAACACCGGGTGCGGGATGATGCCCGCCTGGTGCCAGATGATCTCAATGTCCTGCCGGGCGGCGTGGAACACCTTCAGCACGGCCTCATTGGCCATCAGCTCGAAGAACGGCTTGAGGTCGATGCCCGCGGCCAGGGTGTCGATGACGATCGCTTCCTCGGCGCTGGCCATCTGCACCACGCACAGCAGCGGGTAATAGGTGGTCTCGCGCAGGAACTCGGTATCGACGGTAATGACGGGGTGCTTGGCCAGCCGGCTGCAGGCAGCCGCAAGGTCAGCGGTGGTGGTAATTAAATCCATGAACGGCCCATGACAAGTCCATCAGCCGTTCTGCCGAAAGCGCTGTGATGTCAAGGGGCTCGAAGCGAATTCGAGCCTTGCATTTGGGCCGGAATCGCATTTTCCGACGAAAATCCTATTCGTAGCGGACCCGCCGGGAGGGTTTGCGCGCACAAGGCAGCGCCACCACGACCACGCACATGGCGACCAGCGCCAGCCCCAGGAACTCGAAAACCAACAGATCCACGGCAAAACCCCTCAGAAACATCGCTAAACTTGTCTGGGGCGAATTGAGGGTTTGTTAATTCTCGTGGTTACCGGCGCCCGGGGTGGGCCGGATGGTGGACGCTGGGTTAACGGGGGCGGCCGACCAACGAATTCGGCGCCCCGCATGACGGAGCGCCGAGGCTTGTCTTGCCGATGTCGCCGGCCTTACGGCAGCTTCAGCGATGTCTCCGCATTGTACGGCTTCAGCGTCTCGTCCGCGGCCTTCTGGGCGGCGACGAGGGCCTCCTTCGGCTGCTTCTTTCCGTTGAGGACCAGCATGACCTCGTCCTCCAGCGTCTTGCGCACCGGCACGGTCTTGTAGGTCGCAAACCACGGCTTTGCGACGTCGAGCTGCTCGACGGCGGTCTTGGCGTCCGGGTTCTTGTTCAGGAATTCGACCATCTCAGGCGTCTTGTAGGCGGCCATGTTCGGGGCGAAATAGCCGGTGGCGCGGCTCCACCAGCCGCTCTTCTCGGGCGAGGTCATCCACTTGATCAACGTCCAGGCGGCCTTCTGCTTGTCGGCTCCCTGGCCCGCGGGGACGATCAGCGAGGCGCCGCCGATCGGCACGGCGTTGCGGACGTTGCGCGGGATGAAGGCGACCTTGTAGGCGAACTTGGCGTTGTCGCGCACATAGGTGAGCGAGCCCGTCGAGAGCATCATCATCGCGGCGTTGCCGGAGATGAAGGAGGTGCTGACGGCAGGGCCGGGCGTTGCGCCGGGAGGATGAACCTTGTGCTTGGTGACGAGGTCGTTCCACCAGGTCAGCGCGCCCAGCATCGAGGGCGTGTCGTAATAGACCTCGCCGCCGAACTCCTCGTTGTAGTAGCGCCCGCCATTGGTCATGGTGAGCGTTTCCATCATCCAGCCGCAATAGTCGTAGGCGCAGGGGATCGCGATGCCCCATTGGGTCACCTTGTCCCCCTCGCGCTTGGTGAGCTTTTTGGCCCAGTCGGTCAATTCGGCCCAGGTCTGCGGCGGCTTGCTCGGATCGAGGCCCGCTTCCTTCGCCTTGTCGGCGTTGATGTAGAGCAGCGGCGTCGAATTATGGAATGGCACGCCGTAGACCGAGCGGTTGATCACCGCGTTGCCCTGCAGCGCCGGAAAGAACTGGCCCAGAAACTGCTCCTTGGTGGTGCCGTCGGCGGCGATCAAGGGATCGAGATTTGTGAGCTCGTTCTCGATCTGCATATCGAGCAGGAAGTTCGCCGACATGATCACGGCAGCCGGCGGCTTGCCGGCCTTGATCGAGGCGCGCGTCTTGATCAGCGTGTCGTCATAAGAGCCGGTGTAGACCGCGGTCGCCTTGATCGCGGGATGGGTCTCGTTGAACTCCTTGATCAGGGTGCCCATGTCGCGGGCGAGCGTGCCGTCGACGGGAACGGGGAAGAACAGGTCGATCTCGGTCGGGCCTTCGGCCAGTGCCGGGAAGGTGAGGGCGCTTGCCAAAGTGCCTGCGATAGCAAAGCCAAGCATGAGCCTGCGGGAAAACAGCATCGAGAAATCTCCTATTTGATACCTGAGGTGACGAAAGAGCTGATGAAGCGTTTCTGGAAGATCAGGAAGGTGATCAGCAGCGGTGCGATCACCATCAGCGTGCCGGCGGCGATGGTGCCCCAGGCCTGCGTGCCTTCCGCGGTCGCGGTGAATACCGAGAGCCCGACCGTGAGCGGCCGCTTGTCCGGCGAGTTGATCACCATCAGCGGCCACAGGAAGTCGTTCCAATGGCTGGTCACGGAGATGATGGCGAAGGCCGAGAAGCTCGGCATCGACAGCGGCACGTAGATGTGGCGGATGCGCTGGAGAAGGCTGGCGCCGTCGATCAGGGCGGCGTCTTCCAGCTCGGTCGGTATAGCCTCGAACGCTTGCCGCATCAGGAAGGTGCCGAAGGCCGAAGCGAAGAACGGCATCATCACGCCGGTGAGCGTGTCGTAGAGGCCGAGCTGCGCCACCAGGCTCAAATTGGGCACGATCAGCAGCACAGGCACCAGCATCAGCTGCATCAGGAACAGATAGAAGATCAGCGTCTTGCCGGCGAAGTCGAGCCGGGCAAAGGCAAAGCCCGCCAGCGTGATCGTGAAGACCTGCACCAGGAGGATGCCGGTGCAGATGATGATAGTGTTGAGGGTGTAGCGCGGGAAATCGCCGATCTCCCAGGCATCCCTGACGTTGTCGAGCGTCGGCTTCAGGCTCGGCATCAGCTCGGCCATCAGATTGATGCCGTCGGATGCCGGACGCAACGTCGCCACGCCCATCCACAGGAACGGGATCAGCCAGACCACCGCGAGCAGCACGGTCAGCGCGAAGCCGAGCTTGGGCGTGATTTCGCGGCGCGTGGCGAGCGGGACGTCCCTGAACAGACGGTCGACCAGCTTCATGACCCCTCGCGGTTTGCCATGGTCCGGAAAGAGAGCGCGGTGAGACCCATCAGCGCCGCAAGCGTCAGCAGTGTCGCTGCCGAGGCCTTGCCGATGTCGTAATGTTCGACCGCCTGCTGGTAGATGTAGAACAGCACGAGATTGGTCGCGTTGGACGGGCCGCCCTTAGTCATGACGAAGACGTGGTCGACCTGCGTGACCGCGTTGAGCGTGGCGATGACCGTGACGAACAGGAAGGTGGGCTTGAGCTCGGGGAGGATGATGTGGCGCAGCCGCTGGTACGGACCGGCGCCGTCGAGATGGGCGGCTTCCATGACATCTTCCGGCACCGCCTGCAGGCCGGCCAGGAAGAACAGCATGTAGTAGCCGGCGTTCTTCCAGATCGTGATGACCATGATCGCATAAAGCGCGATGTCGGAATCGCCGAGCCAGTTCGGCAGCACCGGAAGCAGGCTGCCGATGTAATAGTCGAGCAGTCCGACATTGGGCAGGAAGATGAACAGGAACAGCGCAGAGGCCGCGACCATCGGAATCAGCACCGGTAGAAACAGCGCGGCGCGCAGCACGCTGGTCACGGCGTTGGTGCGCGACAGCGCCAGCGCGAACAGCAATGCAAGTCCGATGCTCGGGACCGCGGTGCCGACGGCATAGACGAGATTGTTGACAACCGCGCCGGTGAAGGCGGGGTCCGCAAGCACCGCTGCGATGTTGTCGAGACCAACGAAACGGACCGGCGCCCTGGGCGTGGCGCGCTGATAGAGCGCGTCGACGAGGACGCGGCCGATCGCACCATAGGTGAACAGCGCGAGGAAGACGAGCGAGGGCAGCAGTAGCAGATAGGCGGGCAGCGAGGTTTTGAATCGGTGAGACAACCGATTCAGGATATGCAGGCGCGGCGGCGCCGAGGCCGCGACCGGGAGAGCCGCGGGTTCTGCGAAGCTCATCTCATCGCGCCGGGAAATTGAGCGCATAGTCGCGGCCGTCCACTCCCGCCGGTGGCTCGAAGGGAAAGCGCAGACTGGTGTCGAGGAAGTCGTGGCTGTGGACGACCAGGTTCTCGCCTTCGATCAACACCACGCCGTAGGCCGGCGGCTCATGGCTGGCGAGATGCTCGGCCGCGGCAGCGTCGAGCTCGAACCAGACCTGGTGGTTGGTGCCGCGAAGCGTCGAGAATGGGATCTTGCCGTAGCTGCCGAAGATAGGCCGGTGCACGTGGCCGAAGAAGAGGTGGCGGATGCGCGAACGATAGGGCGCGATCACCTCGGCGAACTCGGCGCTCTGTGCCAGCGAGATTTCGTCCATCGCGTGGACGCCGACCGGGAACGGCGGATGATGCATGAAGATCACGAACGGCATGTCCGCCGGCGCGGCTGCCAGCGTGCTTGCGAGCCACCCCAGGCGCTTGGCGCACATCTCACCGGCGTGGCTGGTCTCGTCCAGCGTGTCGAGAAACACGAACAGACCGTGCTCGGTGGTGCGCGTGCCCTGCACGAAACCGTTGGGATCGCGCGGGGCGGACTTCAGCCTATCGAGGCAGGTGATGCGGCGGTCGTGATTGCCGACCATGGCAATGTGGGGGATTTCCAGCGCCGCCATTGCGTCGGCGAAATTGGCGTAGGATTCAGCCTCGCCCCAATGGGTGAGGTCGCCGGTCACCACCGCGAAGGCGGCGTCGACGTGATGCTTGTTGATGTCGGCAATCGCAGCGTCAAGCCGGGCGCGCGGGTCGAGGCCATACAGCTTCAGCCCGGGGTTCGTGAGATGCGTGTCTGTAATGTGGATGAATTTGAAGGGCATGGCGCTTGTCAGGACTGTTGGAGGACAGGCGCCTCCGGCAAGACGACCCTGACAGGCCGTTAGAGTGCGAGTGTTTCAGTTTGATGACAGCGGTTCCGGTGGCGCGAGGCGTCCACAAGCTCGGCTCGGTACGCCTTCGGCTAATCCACGCTACCCACCGAGTTTGTCGCTACGTCCCGCAAAACGTCTGCAGCACTCGCTGGTCTGGCAGCGGGGGATCGGCGTAGGCGGCGTAGTCCGGCTGGTCCTCGAACGGCATTGCCAGCACCTTCACCAATTCCTCGAACAGCGTGTAGTCGTCGTTGTTGACGGCGGCCTGGATCACGGCCTCGACGCGGTGGTTGCGCGGGATGAACATCGGGTTGACGGCGTGCATGGCGGCTTGCCGTTCGGCTGGGCTCTGCGGCTCCAGGGCTGTGCGCTCGTGCCAGCGCCTGGCCCACTCATCGAACGCCCCGGGGTCCATGAACTGGGCGCGTGCATCGTCCGCAGCCGGATCGCCAGCGGCATCACCAAGCTTGCGGAAGGTGAGGGTGAAGTCGGCCTGGTTCTTCGCCATGGCGTCGAGCAGGTCCTGGATCAGCGCATCGTCGCCGTCGCGCTCCGTGAACAGGCCGACCTTCTTGCGCAGGCCCGTCTGATAGGCGTTGCTGAACGTCTCGGAGAAGGCACCGAGAATGTCCTGGGCCTCGGCGACCGCCTTTTCCTGATCGTTGGAGAACAGCGGCAGCAGGCATTCGGCCAGCCGCGTCAGATTCCACAGCGCGATGCGCGGCTGGTTGGCATAGGCATAGCGGCCCATCTCGTCGATCGAGGAAAACACCTGCGAAGGGTTGTAAGCGTCCATGAAGGCGCAGGGGCCGTAATCGATGGTCTCGCCGGATATCGATGAGTTGTCGGTGTTCATCACGCCGTGGATGAAGCCGACCAGCAGCCAGCGTGCGACCAGATCGGCCTGGCGTGCGACGACGCCGGACAGCAGCGCGTGATAGGGCCGCTTGGCGCCTGATAGCTCCGGATAATGACGGGCGATGACATGGTCGGCGAGCCGGCGAATGGCGTCGGTGTCGCGGCGGACGGCGAAGAACTGGAAGGTGCCGACGCGGATGTGGCTCGAGGCGACGCGGGTCAGCACCGCGCCGGGCAGCGCGGTTTCGCGGATGACGTGCTCGCCGGTGACGACGGCAGCGAGTGAGCGCGTGGTCGGGATGCCCAGTGCGAACATCGCTTCGCTCACGATATATTCGCGCAGCACCGGCCCGAGCGCGGCACGGCCATCGCCGCGGCGGGAGAACGGGGTGGGTCCCGAGCCCTTGAGTTGGATGTCGCGGCGGATGCCATCCTTGTCGATGACTTCGCCGAGCAGCACCGCCCGTCCGTCGCCGAGCTGAGGCACGAACTGTCCGAACTGGTGGCCGGCATAGGCCATGGCGATTGGATCGGCACCGGCGGGAACCGTCTTGCCCGCCAGGATTTCGGCGCCCTCAGGGGTCTCCAGCACATCTGGATCGAGCCCGAGCTGGACCGCCAGCGGCCGGTTCAGCTTGATCAGCCGGGGCGCCGCCACCGGCGTCGGTGCGACCCGGGCGAAAAAGCTGTCGGGCAGCGCCGAATAGGAGTTCTGGAACGGGAAATGGACTGTCATGGCCTCAAGATAGGCGTGGAACGCCTGATGGCAAAGGCTTGAGCCCAGATTGGGCAAAAATGGGCACTTCCAGCCGAAAGCGGGCCGTTCCATTGGTTGCCGCACCCGGCCTCGTCGGGTAAACCCTGCCGCAACTTTGGGCCTGCCGTCTCGGCGGTTCGATTCGATCCTCCGACATTGAATTTGGGACGACCATGCATCGCTACCGGTCACATACATGCGGCGCGCTCCGCGAGAGCAACATCGGCGAGACGGTCCGCCTGTCAGGCTGGGTCCATCGCGTTCGCGACCACGGCGGCGTGCTGTTCATCGACCTGCGCGACCATTACGGCCTGACCCAGTGCGTGGTCGACCCGGACTCGCCGGCGTTTGCGCAGGCCGAGAAGCTGCGCTCGGAATTCGTGGTCAAGATGGACGGCAAGGTCCGCCGCCGTCCCGAAGGCACCGACAATGACGATTTGCCCACCGGCAAGATCGAGATCTATGTCAGCGAGATCGAGGTGTTGGGCCCGGCCGGCGACCTGCCGCTGCCGGTGTTCGGGGACCAGGAATACCCTGAAGACATCCGCCTGAAGTACCGCTTCCTCGACCTGCGTCGCGAGAAGCTGCACCAGAACATCATGACGCGGGTCGAAATCATCAAGTCGATGCGCAGGCGCATGGAGGGGCAGGGCTTCTTCGAGTTCAATACCCCAATCCTGACCGCGTCCTCGCCGGAGGGCGCGCGCGACTTCCTGGTGCCATCGCGCATTCATCCCGGGAAGTTCTATGCACTGCCGCAGGCGCCGCAGCAGTACAAGCAGCTCCTGATGATGTCGGGCTTCGATCGCTACTTCCAGATCGCGCCCTGCTTCCGCGACGAGGATCCGCGCGCGGATCGTCTGCCGGGCGAGTTCTACCAGCTCGACGTCGAGATGAGCTTTGTCACGCAGGACGACGTCTTCGCCGCGATGGAGCCTGTCATCACCGGCGTGTTCGAGGAGTTCGCCAAGGGCAAGCCGGTGACCAAGGGCTGGCGCCGCATTCCGTTCGCCGAGGCGCTGCGCAAATACGGCTCCGACAAGCCGGACTTGCGCAACCCGATCGAGATGCAGGACGTCTCCGAACACTTCCGCGGCTCCGGCTTCAAGGTGTTCGCGCGGATGTTGGAGGACCCCAAGAACCAGGTGTGGGCGATCCCGGCGCCGGGCGGCGGTTCTCGCGCCTTCTGCGACCGCATGAATTCTTGGGCGCAGGGCGAGGGACAGCCGGGCCTCGGCTACATCATGTGGCGCGAGGGCGGCGAGGGGGCCGGTCCGCTCGCCAACAACATCGGTGCTGAGCGCACCGCCGCGATCCGCGCGCAGATCGGCGTGAAGGAAGGCGATGCCGCGTTCTTCGTCGCCGGCGATCCCGACAAGTTCTGGAAGTTTTCAGGATTGGCCCGCAACAAGGTCGGCGAGGAGTTGAACCTCACCGACAAGGAGCGGTTCGAGCTCGCCTGGATCGTCGACTTCCCGATGTACGAGTACAACGAGGAAGACAAGAAGGTCGACTTCTCGCACAACCCGTTCTCGATGCCGCAGGGCGGCCTCGAGGCGCTGAAGGGTCAGGACCCGCTGACCATCAAGGCGTTCCAGTACGACATCACCTGCAACGGCTACGAGATCGCCTCCGGCGGAATCCGCAACCACGTGCCGGAAGCGATGGTGAAGGCGTTCGAGATCGCCGGCTATGGCGAGCAGGAAGTCGTCGATCGCTTCGGCGGCATGTACCGCGCCTTCCAGTACGGCGCCCCGCCGCATGGCGGCATGGCCGCCGGCGTCGACCGCATCGTCATGCTCTTGTGCGGCACCAACAATCTGCGCGAGATCTCGCTGTTCCCGATGAACCAGCAGGCTATGGACCTCTTGATGGGCGCACCGTCGGAGCCCAGCCCCAAGCAGCTCCGCGAGCTGCATGTGAAGGTGAATCTGCCGCAGAAGTGACGCTGTCTCCACAGCGTCATTGCGAGCGTAGCGAAGCAATCCAGAGTCTTTCCGCGGAGGAATCCTGGATTGCTTCGCTACGCTCGCAATGACGGGGAGGGATTTTCGCCGGTCCAACTGCCATCCCCGCGCGCAGCGTCGTTCCCTATAGCCCCGTCGACGCCTCGATCCTGAACTGCGCAAGCGCGCTCTGTGGGTCGGTTTGCAAGAGCTGCATCAATTGCATCAGCGGTGCCTTGGCGCGCGGGGACAGCTTGATGGAAAGCGTCTGGCCGGTGTCTCGACGAAGCGGGCGATCGCGTCCACGGCCGCGTTTGCATCCGGATTGGCGGAAGCAACTTGCTCGCGTTTAGCCTTGATGCTCTCGACGAGCGCCTGGCGTGCGGTATCGCGGCTGACATTCTGCATGCGCGCGAACTGTGCCGCGACGAGATCGACGACGCCGCCGTCGCGCAATGAAAATTCGAGCGTGCCCGCCTCGATCTGGGCCGCCTGGCCCATGAGCTGGGCGGGATCGGCCGAAAACACCTCGCGTGGTACGTTGCCGAGGCCGATACGCAGTTGCGCTCTTGCGATCCCTCCGATGTCGAGGGTCGCGGGCGTCAGGGCGAAGCTGTTGGACTGTTCGGTCCAGGCGGCGCCGAGATCGAGGTCGATGGCGAGCTTGTCGACGCCGGCGGCTAGCAATGGAAGCTGATTCGGATCGGAAGGATCGGTGGGCGTGACAAGTTTGGCAACCACATGCGCCTTGCTCGGGATCGAGCCGACCAGCTGCCCCCAGTCCAGGCTCAGCGTGTCGATCGTGACCAGCTTCTTGGTGGTCTTGAACGGCGCCGTCACGCCCTTGATCTCCGCGCCTGCGAGCACGCCGAACAGCCCGAGCATCTGATCCGGCGAGGGCGCCCGCCCGGGAGTGGTGAGGCTTGCCGCCCAACGCATCAAATTCGCGATGCTGAGCGATTTGAGTGCGAAGCGCTCCATCTTGATTTGACCTTGCGGCGTCGGCGCATCGAGGCCCTCGAGCGCGAACTCGCCCTCTTGGTATCTGATGGCCCTCAGCCGGGGCGTTCCTTGCGGGGTCGTCATCGACATGGTGCCGATCTCGATCTTGCCGACGCGAAGGCCTTCATAGAACCCGGCGAGCTTTTCCATCATCTCGCGCGATTGCGCCGGCGTCGGCGGGACCGAGCTGTCCGCCGGCAGCAGCGCCAGGATCTCGGCGGGCCGGAATTTCGACGGTTGCACCGCGATGTCGGTGATGGCGATCCCATCGACCTGCATCCGGATGCCGAGCGTCGACGTCACGACATAAGTGCCGCTGGACATCTGTCCGTAGACACGATGATAGCTGTCGTCGTTGGCCTTCTGGGGATCGAGCGCGGCGGCCATCGCGGTGGAATCGAAATCATTGATGATGATGTCGGACACCTCGCCGGTCAGCTTGTCCGCCTTGCCCGGCTGCGGCACGTTGATCGTGAAACTGGCGCGCTCCGCCTTGATCGTGGCGATCTTGCCCTGGCCGAGCTTTTGGATCGCAAGACCCGAATAGGCGACCTCGCCACTGCCTGCGGCGCTTTTGCCCGCATCGAAGGCGACTGCGAGGGTCGGCACTATGATGGAAGAAGCCGTCACGTTTGCGTATTGATCGAGCACGAAACGGTACATGTCGATCAGGGAGCCTGACGTCGGCGCGTTCTGAGCATGAATGGGACCGACGTAATCCCGCATGGTCAACTGCGGCACCTTGTAGAAGACTTTCAGCTTCGCGGGGCCGATTTCGTCCAGCGCGACCTCGAAGCCCGAGATATCGATGCTGTCGGCCGCGAAGCGTGTCTCTTCGACCTGGCGGAGGCCCACGCCCTTGATCGCGGCGATCTTGACATGAGCCTGTGGCTGGTTGGCAGGCTCAACCGCGATATCCTCGATCGTCAACGTCCGGCTCGTCAGATCGAACGCCACCTTGCCGTGGCTCGCCTTGCCGCCACTGGCCCGGATCTGCTCGAACGCCGCCTCGATCTCGGCAGTGACGCGATGTTTTGCGTAGAAGCTGAAGCCGAACCATCCGCTCGCGGCGACCACGGTCACGACGATCAGGCCGATCAGGATTCGCTTCATTCCCAGCTCCAGTTGCCCGCGTTGCACGAGGCAACCTGCCATATTCGCAAAGCAACGCGCGGTCCAGGGAAAGCTAGCGCTATCAGATATTTGTCCGCGCGCCCTGTTGATGGGGCCGCAATCGGATGTTGCCACCGGGGCGCCCGGCGTGCTTCATCCCGTTTCCATGATCCGGAAATACCACCCGAAGGCGGACCGGTCAGGACAACGTAGTTTGAGGCCGGTAACGCGAGGCAAGACACCGCATGTCGTCCTATTCTGATGATCTCCACCAGGCGGCGCTGGCCTATCATCGGCTGCCGCGCCCCGGAAAGCTCGAGATCCAGGCAAGCAAGCCGCTTGCCAACCAGCGCGACCTCGCGCTGGCCTATTCGCCGGGCGTCGCCGCCGCCTGCATGGAGATCGCCAAGAACCCCGCGGAAGCGGCGACGCTGACAATCCGCTCCAATCTGGTCGCCGTGGTTTCGAACGGCACCGCCGTGCTCGGCCTCGGCAATATCGGCCCGCTGGCCTCGAAGCCGGTGATGGAGGGCAAGGCGGTCCTCTTCAAGAAATTCGCCGGCATCGACGTGTTCGACATCGAGATCGCGGCCGACACTATCGAACGTGTGGTCGAGACGGTGGCCGCGCTCGAGCCGACCTTCGGCGGCATCAATCTCGAGGACATCCGCGGACCGGAATGCTTCGAGATCGAGGCGCAGCTCAAGGAGCGCATGAAGATCCCGGTCTTTCATGACGACCAGCATGGCACCGCGATCATCGTCGCCGCCGCGATCACCAACGGGCTGCGCCTGAACGGCAAGAACCTGTCGGACGTCAAAATCGTGGCATCGGGGGCAGGGGCCGCAGCACTCGCGACACTGAACCTGCTGGTGTCGATGGGCGCGCAGCGCAAGAACATCTGGGTCTGCGACATCGACGGCCTCGTGCACGAAGGCCGCAACACCACCATGGATCGTTGGAAGGCGGTCTATGCGCAGAAGACCGACAAGCGTACGCTCGCCGACGTGATCGGCGGCGCCGACATCTTCATCGGCCTCTCTGCACCGGGCGTTCTCAAGCCCGAGATGGCCAAGGCGATGGGCGACAAGCCGCTCATCATGGCGCTCGCGAATCCGACGCCGGAGATCATGCCGGAGGAGGCGCGCAAGGTGCGTCCCGACGCCATGATCTGTACCGGCCGCTCCGATTTTCCGAACCAGGTCAACAATGTCCTGTGCTTTCCCTTCATCTTCCGCGGCGCGCTCGACGTCGGCGCCAGCGCCATCAACGAAGAGATGAAGCACGCGGCCGTGGAGGCCATCGCGCAGCTCGCGCGCGAGGCGCCGTCCGATGCGGTCGCGCAAGGCTTCGATACCGGCGAGACGCAAGGGTTTGGCCCGGGCTCGCTGATTCCAAGTCCCTTTGATCCGAGGTTGATCCTGCGCATCGCGCCGGCGGTGGCGAAGGCCGCGATGGAGTCGGGCGTCGCGACCCGGCCCATCACCAATTTCGACGAGTACACCGCACTGCTCGAGCGCTTCGCCTTCCGCTCCGGCCTCGTCATGAAGCCGATGTTCGCCAAGGCCAAGACCCAGCCGGTGCGCGTGATCTACGCCGAAGGCGAGGATGAGCGCGTGCTGCGCGCGACCCAGGTGGTGCTGGAAGAGAAGCTGGCGACGCCCATCCTGGTCGGACGTCCCTCGGTGGTCGAGGCGCGCATCAAGCGCTTTGGCCTGTCGATCAAGGCCGGCAAGGACTTCGACCTCGTCAATCCCGAGGACGATCCGCGCTACCGCTCCTACGTGCAGTCCTATGTCGAGGTCGCCGGCCGCCGCGGCGTGACGCCGGATGCGGCGCGCACGGTGGTGCGCACCAACAACACCGTCATCGCGGCGCTCGCAGTGGTGCGCGGAGAGGCGGATGCCATGCTCTGCGGCGTCGAGGGCCGCTACATGAGCCATCTGCGCCATGTCCGCGAGATCGTCGGGTTCACGCCGGGGATCAGCGACTATGCGGCTCTGGCGCTGCTGATCACGAGCAAGGGCGCCTTCTTCATCGCCGATACCCAGGTGCGGCCCAATCCGAGCGCCGAAGAGCTCGCCGAGATCGCCTCGCTCGCAGCGGTCCACGTCCAACGCTTCAACATCAAGCCGAAGATCGCCTTCGTCTCGCATTCGGATTTCGGCAGCTACGATACCGAATCCTCGCGCAAGATGCGCCGGGCAACCCAGCTCCTGAAGGAGAAGCATCCGGAGCTCGAGGCCGACGGCGAGATGCAGGGCGACACCGCGCTCTCGGCCGCTGCGCGCAAAATGGTGCTGCCGCACTCCAACCTTGAGGGCGAGGCCAACATCATGATCATGCCAAGCCTCGACACTGCCAACGTCGCCTATCAGATGATCAAGTCGCTGGCGGACGCGCTGCCGGTCGGTCCGATCCTGATCGGCCCGGCGCGCCCGGCCCACATCCTGACGCCGTCGGTGACGGCGCGAGGCATCCTCAACATGACCGCGGTGGCTGTGGTGGAAGCGCAGGAGCGCGCGTCGCGGCAACAGCCGACGTTGTTTACCTAAGGCGGGGCGGCACGTTGGGCGTCTTTCGGAGCCGCGATCGTTCCGCAGGCTCCTCGTGCCGGGGCAGAAGCGCGTCTTCGCGCTAGATGTCCCGGGCATCCACGTTCTTGGTGCGGCGAGGTAAGTCGTGGATGGCCGGGTCAAGCCCGGCCACGACGCCGAGGGCGGTGCGGTCGCTGCTTTTTTCGATTCCGCTAGGGAGCGCCAAGCGAATAGCGCGCCACCAACTTTGAATTGCTCGCAGTTTTCCATTTCCCCGTTTGTAAACCGGCGAATGACTCTCCATAATCCCTTAGTGCTTTCGCCAAAAATCCGGTTTCAAAAAGCCTGAGCAAAGAGGCCGATCATGCCAGCGTTCGTGACTTTTGGGCGGATCCTGTTCGCCGTGCTGTTCATCTACACGGGTGCGGCAAGACTGTTTGCCATGCAGGCGACGGTTGATTTCATCGCCGCCAAGGTTGTCGTGCCGGACATGATCGCGCCTTACACCAAGCAGGTCGAGACGGCGACGGCCATGACCACGCCGCAACTGCTGGCGATCGTGGTCGGCGTGCTCGAGATCGTCGCGGGGGTGATGATCGCTCTGAATTTCGGCGCGCGCTTCTTCGCGATGCTGATGATCGTCTATCTCGCGGTCGCGACCTTCCTGTTCTACGACTTCTGGAACCAGGTTCCGCCCGACAACGGCAAGATGCTGGTCGACGCCCTCAAGAACCTGTCGATCATCGGCGCGCTGTTCATGATCATGGGCTACGGCCGCGTCACGCGTCCGGCGGAGGCAGCCTACGGGGACGTGTGAAGGTTAAACCACTACGTCCTGCGCCACGGCGTGACGGTCACGTCATGCGCCGCATCGAGCAGATACGGCGCTCCCGGCTTCATCCCGTGTGAGGCCAGCACTTCCCGAGGTGTACGCGACGGTACTTCGACAAAACAGCCTTCGCCGCCGGGCAGCCGCAGATGCGGGGCTTCCGACAGCCAGAACGTGTCGTAGCGGTCCATGAACATGTCGAACACGACGGGCCCGCCGATGATTGCGACGGTGCCGAAAGCGACATCGGCGAACGCGCAGGCGTCTTCGAAGCTGGCGTGATCCGGATTCCACAAGGTCGCGTTCGGCATCTCGGGATCGACGGTCAGGGCCTTGATCTTGCGGGTCAGGATCAGGCGCTTGCGCTTTGCTGAATTCGGCTGCTGCTCGTGCGAGTGACGGCCGTGCACGATCAGCGCGGCGCGATCGAGCGCCTGCTCGAAGAACAGCTTGTCGCCTTCGAATTTCAGGCTGTCGGGCATGACATGGGCCGCGTCGGCGAGCATGCCGTCCGCGGAGACGATGACGTAGCCTTCGATCCGAAAGGACAATGGCGCGGCTATTCGGAGACCGTCGTCACGACGCTGTTGACCGGCCGGGTGCTCACCGTCGGCAGCTTGACGTCCTTGAGCAGCTCCTGATCGTATTCCGGCAGCGTCGAGGCCGGGAACTTGGCGCGCATCGCGACCACCTTGTAACCGCCGGCCTTCAGGCGCTTGAGCAATTCGGGCAGCGCTTCCGCAGTGTGCTTCTGGAAGTCGTGCATCAGGATGATGCCCTTGCCCTTGCTGTCGAGCTTCTTCATGACGGTCTCGACCACCTTCTCCGGCTTCGAGGCCTTGAAGTCGAAGGAGTCGATGTCGCAGGAGAAGATCGCCGTGTTGCGGTTGCCGAGATAGGTGACCATCTCCGGCGGATGCTGGAGCGCCGGGAAGCGGAAGAACGGCGAGGGCGAAATGCCGCCGAGCGCCCACTTCACGGCAGACAGGCCCTTCTCGATCTCTTCCTTGCGCTGCGCTTCCGTGAGCTTCTTGTTGTTGAGGTTGGCGTGCGACCAGGTGTGGGTGCCGACGGTATGGCCGGCCGCGTAAACCTGTTTGAGAATCTCCGGCTCGTAGGTCGCGTGCTTGCCGATAGAGAAGAAGATGCCGGTGGTGCACTCGTCGGCGAGCGCCTTCAGCACCGCGGGCGTGTTTTTAGGCCAGGGGCCGTCATCGAAGGTCAGCACCACCTCGTGGTCGCGCAGGAAATCGAGCTCCTTGAAATGCTCGAAGCCGAAGCCGGGACCACCGGTGGTGTCGATCTCGACAGTGCGGGCGACGCCGAGCGCGCCCGGCGTGTTGCAGGCTGCGCGGGCGGGTTGCGGAGCTTGTTTGGGCGGGGGAGGATTGACGAAACCCGCCGGCGCGGCGGCCGCTACTGCAGGAGCGGGTGCCGGAGCCGCAGCGGGCGCAGCCGCAGCCGGCGTTGCCACCGGAGGGGCTTGCGTCGCGGCAGCGGGCTTTGCAGGCGGGGTCTGCGACCATGCCGCGCCCGTCATCGCAAGAGACATCGCACTTGCCAAAATCAGTCCTGCCGCCACACGCATGGTGTTGTCCTCGAGATTGATCCCGTTGTTCCGCCGCGGCTTTTCGCCTCCGGCAAAACCATCCTGCCCCTAACGATCCTAGCCTAGATGGTGGGCCCTCGCCATTGCAACGGCTGTTTGGCGCCCCAACACAATTGTGCCCAACCGGGTTGGGGAGACGTGTGGCGTCAAGTGTCGGCCAGAGCCTTGGCGATTGCCGTTTTGATCCGCGTGTCGGCCGGCTCCACGGTGGATGTAAAGACGTCGGCAATATAGCCGTCCCGGCCGATCAGATATTTGTGGAAGTTCCAGCGCGGAACTTCCCGCGGGCGTGCCTCTGCCGCCCATCTGTAAAACGGATGCGCCTTTGCACCGACGACGACGGCCTTGGCCGCAATAGGGAAGGTAACGCCGTATTGGTGGTGGGCGGTCTCCGAGATCTCGCTGGTGCCGCCGGGCTCCTGTCCGCCGAAATCGTTGGAGGGCACGCCAATGACGGTGAGGCCGCGCTCGCGAAACTCGCCCCAAATTTCTTGCAGACCGGCATATTGCGGCGTGTAACCGCAAAGCGAAGCGGTGTTGACCACCAGCAGCGGCTTGCCGGTGAAGGCCGCAAGCCGGATGTCGTAGCCTGACAATGCCGGGAAAGAGAAGGCGTAGGCGGAGATTCGGCTCATGCCGCCATCCGCCAGTGCACGCGTCGCCGGCGCCAGCGTGCTTGCAAAGGCGGCGATGAGCATGGTCCTGCGGTTCATCATGACGGCGTCCCCCGAAATGATCCGGGCGGATGTTACCCCTCCGGTGCGAGCGGCGTCGTCAACACCGCGTTATCTGCCGCGCTAGTACAGGCGGACGATGAAATCGGTGCCTTCGCCGGTCTCGCCCTGGTTGATCCCTTGGTCGGAGACGATGATCGAGCCGCCTGACGTCAGCATTTCGTTGATCTTCGCGATCGTGTCGGCGGGGATCGAGACGCGGTCGAGGGCTTCGGCCGGGCTGTCCGGCGTGACCACAGGCTTGGCAGCGACGGGAATCACGGCCGCGCCACGCTGGCGGCCTGTCAGGCGGCCGTCATCTTGGCGCGCGGCAGAGCGAACGGACACTGGCAAGGACACCACCGACCAATGCAGCGCATTGGAATCGGTCTTGTCGACTTCGGCGGTGAAGACATGCGTGCCGAGCGGCCGATCGCTCGCGGCGATCGTTACAGGCACCTCGAACAGCGGCGCAAAGTTCTGCCGCACGTAGAGCTTGGAATCCTTGCGGCTGATGAAGACCGCGATCTGGCCCGCCCGCTTGGGCGCGTCAGGTTTTGCCACGGGCGCCGGATCGGCAACGCGGGTTTCGTCCTTCTTGACGTCGGGCGTTGCCGCCTGCGCTGGCGCCACGGCCGGCGCATCGGGCGTCTTCGCGGGTTCGGGCCTTGCCGTTTCGGACTTTGTGGTTTCGGACTTCGGCGTCTCCGCGGCCTGGACAGGCTTCGCTTCAGTGCTCGCGGGCTGCGCGGCGTCTCCGGCCTGAGGCTTGGCCGCGTCCGGCGCCTCAGCGGTCTTGGTCTCGGGCTTTGCCGTTGTCTCGGTCTGGTCGGCGGACGTCGCCGGCTCCTCGCGGGCCGGGGCATATCCGGTGGTCACGTCCGACATCACGGTGTGACCGACCGACGAGCGCAGCTCGAGCACGCCGTCCGCGCTAGCGGTCTTCGTTTCAACCGGCTTTGCTTCGGCGGCTCCGGTATTGGCCGCGACCTTATCGGCCTTGTCGCCGGCATTGGTCTGCGGCTCGAGGCTGGCCGCGGGTTGCGGCGGCACGCGCACCGATGCAAGTAGCGGATGTGAGAAATTCTGCGGCGACATCTGACCGGGCGAAACGATCACGCGCGCGCCCATCTTGGTCCAGTTCCACATCTTCACAGCGAACGCCATCGGCATGCGGATGCAGCCGTGCGAGGCCGGATAGCCCGGCAGCACACCGGCATGCATGGCAACGCCCGACCACGTGATCCGCTGCATGTACGGCATCGGCGCGCCGCTATAGATGTTGGAGTGGTGGAATTTGTGCTTCTGGATGACGCTGAACACACCCATCGGCGTCGAATGGCCCTTCATGCCCGTCGACACGGGGGATTCCGCGAACACGCCCTTGGTGTCGTAGACCGTGACCTTCTGCCGGTCGATCGAGACGACGATGACGAGGGGACCTTGCGGTTTCGTGCCGGCTTCTTTTTCGGCAACGAGGTCTTTCTTGCCGGCCCCACCGCGCTTCTGGGGCTTCTGGCGCGGGACTTCGGGATGGCGCTCCTGGCGCCCGTACGATCCGTCGGAATAATCCGTCCAGTAATAAAATGCTGCGTCCGCCTGGCTCGCCGTACCGATCGCACCCGCCGCCGTCAAAATAGCGACCTGCCAAAATCGCGCCGGCTTGGCAGAAAAACCAGACCCGTTCACGCTGTTCATCATCGAATCCACAATCCAAATCGGATGTTAGTCTCTCAGAGGGGATACGCGTTCACCAGCACGGCGGTTCTGCGATCAGCTACTTTTGTCCAAAGCGTAGCAAAAAAGCCTCACGGAGCGGTAAACGGCGGCCGTGTCGGCTTGCCGGTCGTCTTCCCGATCGGTCGCCCGATGCCTACATTGCTGGGACTTGTTACCGGAGAACTTCATGTCATCTCGTTTCCCCAGTCTTTCCAGCATCCGCTTGAAAGTGCTCGCTTTCCTCTTGGCGTTGGCCGTGCCGGCAGCGTCCGCCTTCGCCGCGGACGAGCCAGATCTGATCTTCCGCCGTTCGACCGTGTTCAAATGGATGAGCCCGAACGACAAGCTTGCGACCTACGGCCTCGACGATCCCGAAGTCGAGGGCGTGGCCTGTCATTTCACGGTGCCGGAGAAGGGCGGCTTCAAGGGCTGGCTGGGCCTTGCGGAGGAGGTCTCGGACATTTCGCTCGCCTGCCGTCAGGTCGGTCCGATCAAGTTCAAGAACAAGATGGAGCAGGGTGACGACATGTTCCGCCAACGCCGCTCGCTGTTCTTCAAGAAGATGCAGATCGTGCGCGGCTGTGACGCCAAGCGCAACGTGCTGGTCTACATGGTCTATTCGGACAGGCTGATCGAGGGGTCGCCGAAGAACTCGACCTCGACCGTGCCGATCATGCCGTGGGGACCGGCGGACGCCAACGTCCAGAAGTGCGGAGAGTTTTTCACTCAGTGACGCGCTTGCGTTCACTCGGTGACGTCAGCCCGGCTGCCACGCGGTTTTGCAAGATGGGAGCCGGTCAGCCGCACGAATGACTGCGGCGTTGCCTCAAAGCCCCGGCTCGATTGCAGCGCCATTTCGCCAGGCGAATTGGCGCTGCTGCGAACAGGTTGTTGCTCCCGGCGGTCCGTTCGTTGGTCCGCATCGCGCGTCGTTGCGCGATTCTGCGCCGTCATGATGGCCGTTCCTCACATGAACGCACTCGGCGATGCCCCGGGCGTCTCGGTAGCTTGGGTCGCAGTCGAAGCGCCCCCGGTTCGACAGGACCCAGCCGTCGTTCGGCTTCTCTTCAACAGAAAAACGTAAAACGCATGTGAAGGGTGTGAGGCGGGATGATGACGGCGCCGGCGTTCCGGCGCGCATCCGAACTCGCCCGGAACCTGCCAGGCCATATTGGGTGGCCGCATGACCCATCTGAAAAGATTGAGATTTTCCGTCGAATATGTCGTCGCCGCGAGCGGGACGAAACAATTCTCACGGAGATGAAACCATTTTCCGGCTTTGGCGCATCACGCGCGAAACCGCCCATGGTTATCAACCTCACAACGACGACGGCGCACGCCGGCCACCGAATTCAGAGAGAACTCCATGCGCACGCTCAGCCTCATCCTTGCTTTCGCTTTCGTGCTCGCCGGCTCCTCGTTCGCAGGCTCGCCGGATGGCAATGTCCCGGGCATCGGTACTTTCCAGTACAGCGGCTCGCCGATCACGACCCCGGCGCCGCAGCCAATCGTGGTTGCCGCGCGCTTCTGATCGTCAACAAGAAAAATCAGCCGATAAAGGCCGTCATGCTTGTTCGTTTCTGCGCTGCGGCGTTCATATCCCTTCTGACGATCAGTGCCGCTCAGGCGCAGGTGCGCTCTCCCTCCAGATTACCCGATCCACGTACTGAGTTCGTGAGGCAATGCGCGCCGCGCATGCTCGGACGATGGGAGCATCCGGAAGAGGTCTGCGGCTGCCTGCACGATCATGCTGCCGCCGTCGTCGAGGATCGCGATCTCCGCGAGGCCCTGCTGCGGGGCATCAGCGAGACCGGGGTGCCGACGATCGAGACCGACTGGGTGCCGGCCGCAAAGCAGACCGAAATCGGCCCGACCTTCACCAAGATAGCCAAGCCGACCCTGCAATGCATGTTCGATCCGGCGAAGTAGCGCTCATCGCTTTGATTTCGGACCAAACCGCGACACGCAGGTGCTCGTCCGTGCGACGCCCTTGTCGGTCATCTTGGCGCCGCGGACTTCCTTGACCTGTCCGGCGGGACAAGTTCCGTCGTCCACTTGCACGCGCTGGCCGAGCTTGAGATCGACGATGTCCTGCTCGCGTCCGACCGTGCCTGCGCGCGCCGTCGCGGCGAGTGCGATGAAGATCAGGAGCGAGAGGCAAGTCGCACGGCGTAACAGCATGTTGTGAGCTCCCGGCATCGATGCCGCAATGTAGGGAGCGGCAGCCGATTCTCATAGTGAACGTTGGTCATGCGCGCCGGGCCGGCTTGCTCCTCGCATGCAAGGCCGCTCGCGATTCCCGCGCGAGCCGCTCGGCGGATGCCACGAGATTCGTAATCGCGTGGCCGGAAAATCCCAGCACGAAACCGGGCAGAGGACGCGCGCGTGAATAGGTGTCGCCCAATAGCCAGCCTTCGGCGCCGGCGGCCTGCTTGGCGTCTGCCGCCACAGCCAGATCGACCGAGGAATCGAACCGGGCGACAAGATGCAGGCCCTGCGATGGGACCGGCACCGACAGCACGCCGTCGGATGCGGCTTCGAGCGTCCCGGCGAGCGCGTCGCGCGCCTCGCGGTAGAGCTTGCGCACGCGCTTCAGGTTCGCCGCGAAGGCGCCGGAGTTGAGCATGTCGGCCACCGCGCCCTCCATCAGCGTGCCGGGAAAGCGGTCCAGCGCGGCCCGCGCGGCGGCGACATCCGCAAGCAAGCGCTCGGGCAGGGCGCAATAGCCGATGCGTAAGCCCGGAAACAACGTCTTGGCGAACGTGCCCATGTAGATCACGCGCTGGAGGTGATCGATGCCGGCCAGCGACATCAGCGGCGCGCCGTCGTAACGGAATTCGCTGTCGTAATCGTCTTCCAGCACGAAGGCGTCGGCCTGCCTGGCCCAGTCCAGCAGCTCGAGCCGCCGCGGCATCGACATCTGCACACCCAGCGGAAACTGGTGCGACGGCGTCACATACGCTGCGCGCGCGGACGGCGCCGCTGCGCGGCCTCTGGCGACACGCATGCCGAGCGCGTCGACGGGAACGGACACGGCACGATAGCCGCAATGCGCGATGGTTTTGCGCGCGGCGGGGTAACCGGGGTCTTCGCACCAGACCTGGTCGTTGGGCTTCAGGATCGCGCTCAGCACGATGCGCAGCGCGTGCAGTGTGCCCGACGTCAGCATAATCTGATCGGGATCGCAGCGCAGGCCCCGCGCCGACAACAGATGA
Organism: Bradyrhizobium sp. WSM4874; assembly: GCF_055811835.1. NCBI lineage: Bacteria > Pseudomonadati > Pseudomonadota > Alphaproteobacteria > Hyphomicrobiales > Nitrobacteraceae > Bradyrhizobium > Bradyrhizobium sp. WSM4874. Next base: position 258,973 of record NZ_JBVVPR010000004.1, on the reverse strand, counting down.
TCGGCGATCGCCGCACGCAGCTCGCGGCTGCCGCGGGGGTCGCCATAGTGCAGATGCTCCGCGCCGAAGGCTCGCATGCGACGGCCGACAAAGGCGCGGAAACGCTGTACTGCGCGCGCGTCGATATGGGTGCAGCCGAGCGAAAACGCGCCTTGCCCCGGCGTTTCGACGATGATCTTCGGCCGCTTCGGCTCGGCCGCGCGTGCGGGGATGCGCGCGGCGACGAAGGTGCCAGAGCCGACGGTGGCGTCGGCGAAGCCATCGGCGATCAGCCGCTCATAGGCTGTGACGACGGCATTGCGCCGAAAGCCGGTCTGTTTGGCCAGCGTGCGCGACGGCGGCAACGGCTCGCCCGGCTTGACGAGGCCAGCAACGATCATCTCGCACAGCGCCTGGTACAGCCGGTGCGCCGACGAGGCGCCAGCCGTGACGTGCGGGCCTGCGAGATCGAGCGGCAGCTCGGCCTTGGCGGGCGCGGGGACTAAATTGGTCGGAATTTTTCGCATGGAATTGGCACTATCGCAGACCAAATCCGCAGCTACAACTGCCCTGGAATTGTTCCAATCCGACAGGAGCGGCCGTGAGCCAGACCGAGAACCCAAATTCCTATCCGACGTCCGCGCGCAACCAGGTGAAGCGCCGTCACGACCGCGGCTTCTACGATCACGACACCGTTCATCGCATCCTGGATTCCTCGATGCTCTGCCACGTCTCCTACGCGATCGACGGCCAACCCTATTGCACGCCGACCTTCTTCTGGCGCGAAGGGACGAAGCTGTATTGGCATGGCTCGAGCGCCAGCCGCATGCTGCGCAACCAGACCCGGGGCGAGCGTGTGTGCTTGACGGTCGCTCATCTCGACAGTCTGGTCCTGGCGCGCTGCGGGTTCAATCACTCCGCCGACTACCGCGCCGTGATGGCGTTCGGCACCGCCTATCTCGTCACCGATCCCGAGGAGAAAGAGCGCGCGGTGATCGCGATGGTCGACCGCTTTTTCCCGGACCGCACCGCGAGCCTGCGGGCGAGCAATCCGCAGGAGATCAAGGCGACCTCCTTTATCGCGATGGAGATCGAGGAAGCCTCCGCGAAAGTCCGGGCCAAGGGTGTCGCCGACGACGACGAGGACTATGCATTGCCGATCTATGCCGAGCGCATCCCGGTGCGCACCGTGATGGGCGCGCCGGAGCCTTGCGCGCGGCTGCTCGACGGCGTGCGCCGGCCGGCGACACTGAACGGCTATTCGGAGGGTCGGCTGCTCGAAGATGCATTGCGGGATGCCTATTTTGCAGAGTACCCGAACGGCTGAAATCGGCTAGCTTGCGCTCCATCCATGATCTCAATGCCCGATTGGAGTTGCCTGATGAATGCCGAAACGCAGCAGAGGATTCTTGACGCCGTCGATGCCGGCTTCGAAGCCCAGCTCGCGACCACACGCGATTTCGTCGCGATCCCCTCGACCCGTGGGGCGGAGGGGCCATGCCAGGACATGATCGGCGACCTCCTGCGTGCGCGCGGCTACGAGGTCGACGACTGGCACATCAATGTCGATGACCTCAAGGATCTGCGCGGCTTCGGGCCCATCGAGCACGATTTTTCGAAGGCGCGCACTGTGGTCGGCACGTACCGGCCCGAAACCGAGGCGGGCAAATCGCTGATCCTCCAGGGCCACTGCGACGTCGTACCAGCCGGGCCGCTGGAATTGTGGGACACCCCGCCGTTCTCGCCCGTCGTCAAGGACGGCAAGATGTTCGGCCGCGGTGCCTGCGACATGAAGTCGGGCACCATCGGCGCGCTTTATGCGTTGGATGCGATCAAGGCCGCGGGCCTCAGGCCGACGGCGCGGATTCACTTCCAGTCCGTGATCGAGGAAGAAAGCACCGGCGTCGGCGCGCTCTCGACGCTTCAACGCGGCTATCGTGCCGATGCCTGCTTCATCCCCGAGCCGACCGGCGGCAAGATGGTGCGCTCGCAGGTCGGCGTGATCTGGTTCCGCCTGCGCGTGAAGGGCCATCCGACCCATGTCGCCTTCGCCGGCTCCGGCGCGAACGCAATCATGGCGGCCTATCATTTGATCCAGGCGCTGCAAAAACTTGAGATCGAGTGGAACGAGCGCGCGAAAGCCGATCGTCACTTCAAGACGCTGAACCATCCCATCAACTTCAATCCCGGGATCATCAAGGGCGGCGACTGGGCCTCCAGCGTGCCGGCCTGGTGCGACGTCGATTGCCGGATAGCCGTGTTGCCGGGCTGGTCGATCGCCGATCACCAGAAAGAGATCATGGCCTGCGTTGCTGCTGCCGCGCGCAACCACCGCTTCCTCGCCAACAATCCCCCGAAGCTCGAATGGTCGGGCTTTTTGTCGGAAGGCTATGAGCTGACTGATGCCGCCGCGCCCGAGGCGGCGTTCGGCAAGGCCTTCAACACCGTCTATGGCGGCGAAATCGAAGACCTCGTCTTCACCGCGCTCACCGACACCCGCTTCTACGGACTCAATCACGGTATCCCGAGCCTGTGCTTCGGCGCGAGTGGCGGCGAGATGCACGGCTTCAATGAATATGTCGATCTGGACTCGCTGAAGAAGACCACCAAGGCGATGGCGCTGTTCATCGCGGATTGGTGCGGGGTGGAGAAGGGGTAGGGCCATTCCGCCGTCATTGCGAGGAGCCCTTGCGACGATCCAATCCAGACTGCCACCGCGAAGGCAGGCTGCATGCTTCCGCCTTTGCTAAAGCTTCGGCGGACAAGTCGCTGCGCTCGCAATGACGGGGCTGCCCAATCCAGCGGCGCCCCAAATCCTTTAAGCTTAAACTAAAGACTAGGATGCCGCCCGCGCCGGTGGCAGACTGGCGGCAGCTGCACAAGACCCGAGTCCGTCGAGGAAGCAACGATGCGCGATTGGGATGACGCTTACGCCAATTCGGCCCATATCCCAGGCTCGGACAAGATCCCGGCGTTATGGGCGGAGCGGGCTGCGGCTTATCGTGCCGAGCTGAAGGAGTTTCGCGCCGACATCGCCTATGGCCCCGGCGAGCGCCAGCGCCTCGACCTGATCTTGCCAGACGGCGACAGCAAGGGCCTCGTCGTGTTCGTCCACGGCGGCTACTGGATGCGCTTCGACAAATCGACATGGACCGATCTTGCAGAAGGCGCGCGTCATCATGGCTGGACGGTGGCACTGCCAAGCTACACACTGACGCCGGCCGCGCGCATCTCCGACATTACGACGGAAATTACCGCAGCGATCGCCAAGGCGGCCGCTCTCGTCGCGGGTCCGATCCGGCTCGGCGGCCATTCCGCGGGCGGTCATCTCGTCACGCGTATGCTGTGCAATGATAGCCGGCTCGATCCCGCCATCTTCAACCGCATCGCCGGCACGCTCTCCATCAGCGGCCTGCATGATCTGCGTCCGCTGCTCAAGACCAGGATGAACGACACCCTGCGCATGACGATGGAGGAGGCGACGCTGGAAAGCGCAGCGCTGCATCTGCCGCGTGGGCCTTCCCCCGTGACCGCCTGGGTCGGCGGCAATGAGCGGCCAGAATTCATCCGCCAGTCCGATCTGATGGCCAATGTCTGGACTGGCTTCGACGTGCCGACGCGTCTTGTCGTCGATCCCGGGCTGAACCATTTCACCGTGATCGACGCCCTCAAGGACCCGTCGTCGCCAATCACCGCGCGCCTGATCGGCCTCGACTGACGAGGCCTTGAAGATCGATCGAAAGGGCCTGCCATGACGTCCAGCCAATACGATCCCGCAAGCGAAGGCGCCGAGACCGATTTCGCCCGGCGCATGTCTTATGGCAACTATCTGGCGCTGGATGCGATCCTCGGCGCGCAGCATCCGCTGTCGGAAGCCCATGACGAAATGCTGTTCATCATCCAGCATCAGACCACCGAACTCTGGATGCGGCTCGCCATCCACGAGCTCAGCGCCGCACGCCGTTCGATCGCGAAGGATGAGGTGCAGCCTGCGATGAAGATGCTGGCACGGATGTCGCGGATCTTCGAGCAGCTCAACGGCGCCTGGGACGTGCTGCGCACCATGACGCCCAGCGAGTATACGCGCTTCCGCTCGCAGCTTGGCCAGTCCTCAGGCTTCCAGTCGCGGCAATATCGGCTGATCGAATTCCTCCTTGGTAACCGCAACCACGCCATGCTCAAGCCGCACGCGCACGATCTGGAAACCACGCAACTGCTCGAAGCCGAGCTCGCGACCCCAAGCCTTTACGACGAGGTGCTGCGGCTCGCCGACCGCAACGGACTCAAGATGCCTGCGGCCGTGCTGGCGCGCGATGTTCGCGAGACTCACAGTTTCAACGAAGGTGTGCTGCAGGCCTGGCGTATCGTCTACGAGGCGCCGGAAACGCATTGGATGCTCTACGAGCTCGCCGAGAAGCTGGTCGATTTCGAGGATTACTTCCGGCGCTGGCGCTTCAACCATGTGACGACAGTCGAGCGCGTCATCGGTTTCAAACGCGGCACCGGGGGCACCGGTGGCGTCAGCTATCTCAAGCGCATGCTGGAGGTCGAGCTGTTTCCTGAACTCTGGCGCGTGCGCACGATCCTGTAGAGATTTTCATGACCAAGCTTCGCGTCTACGACGACACCAAAGCGCTGTTCCATATGCCGGACGGTGTGATCTATCTCGACGGCAATTCGCTCGGCGCGTTGCCGCTTGGTGTCGCCGAGCGCGTCAGCCGCGTCATCACCGCCGAGTGGGGCGATGAGTTGATCCGCGCCTGGAATACGGCGGGCTGGTACGTCCAGCCGCGTCATGTCGGCGATCGCATCGCGCGACTGATCGGTGCGGAAGCCGGCTCCGTCATGGTCGGAGATACGCTGTCGCTCAAGGTCTATCAGGCGCTCGCCGCCGCGCTGGACATGAACGCATCGCGCAAGGTCGTCCTGTCGGACACCGGCAATTTTCCGACCGACCTCTACATGGCCGAAGGCCTGATCACGACGCTCGGCCGTGGCCATCAATTGCGCCTGGTGGCGCCGGAGGAGATCGAGGCTTCGTTATCGGAGGAGATCGCGGTGCTCTACATCACCGAGGTCGATTACCGCACCGGACGGCGCCACGACATGGCGAAGCTGACTGCAAGAGCGCATGCGCTCGGCATCGTCACGGTGTGGGACCTCGCGCATTCGGCCGGCGCGCTGCCGGTGGACCTTGCAGGCACCGGCGCTGATTTCGCCGCCGGATGCACCTACAAATACATCAACGCCGGCCCTGGCGCGCCGGCTTTCCTCTACGTCGCGCCGCGCCATGCCGACAGCGTGCGCGCCGCTTTGTCGGGGTGGATGGGGCACGCAAAGCCGTTCGCGTTCGAGCTTGCCTATGCGGCCGCCGGCGGCGTCGAGCGCATGCGCGTCGGAACGCCGCCGGTGCTGGCGATGGCGGCGTTGGAGGCCTCGCTCGACATCTGGGATCGCGTCGATATCAGGGAAGTCCGCGCGCGTTCGCTGGCGCTCGGCGATCTCCTGATTGCCGAGGTCGAACGCCGCTGCCCGTCCTTGAAGCTCGTCACGCCGCGCACGCATCAGCGCCGCGGCTCTCAGGTCTCCTTCGCCTTCGACGGCGGCTACGCCGCGATGCAGGCCCTCATCGCCCGTGGCGTCATCGGCGATTTCCGCGCGCCTGACATCATGAGGTTTGGCGTCACGCCGCTGTATATCGGCGAGGCCGAGGTGATGAAGGCAGCCGAGATCATCGAGGAGGTGATTGCGGGCGAGGTGTGGCGGCGTCCGGAGTATCAGGTAGTGAATGCGGTGACGTGAGGTCGAAGGCTGTCTCCCCCGTCATTGCGAGCGCAGCGAAGCAATCCAGAAATGTATCCGCGGAAAGAGTCTGGATTGCTTCGCCGCGCTCGCACTGATTACCTCGGACGTCATTGCTTTGCCGCGCGGAGCAATTCACCCTGCGAGCAGAATGATTTGGGAGGAGATCCGATGACGCCGCTCGAGAAACTTAAAGCGATGAAGATGCCGTTTGCCGAACTCAAGGGCGTCGAGTTCGTCGAGGCCGGGAAAGATCGCGTGGTGGCGCGGATGACGGTCAGGCCCGATCTCTGCACGCTTCATCACACCATCCACGGCGGCGCGGTGATGGCGCTGGCGGATTCCGTCGGCGCAGCGGCCACCGTGATCAATCTGCCGGACGACGCCAAGGGTACGACCACGCTCGAGAGCAAGACCAACTTCATCGGCGGGGCCAAGGAGGGAACCACGGTGATCGCGATCGCCACCCCAATCCACAGGGGCCGGCGGACGCAGGTCTGGACCACTCGGCTGGAGACCGAGGACGGCAAGCTGGTCGCCGTGGTGACGCAGACCCAGCTGGTCCTCGTATGAATACGGGGGCTTGATTTTATTAACGAATTAGGCGCCTCCAATGCCCGAAACTTGGGCAGGTTCCCGTCTTGAAAAGTTTGTTGCGATGCACAATATTGGAGGCCTAGGGATTCGAACGCCTCCTCGAGGGACACCAAGAGGAGTTTTGACTTGTCACTCGCAGCAGATTTGGGACTTGAAGTAACCAACCGCCCGAAGTCCGTTCAGGGCTACGTGCGCACCTTGAGCCAGCAGGAAGAATTGCCGCTTTTGCGCGATCATCTGCTGAGGCTCGATGCCGAAAGCCGGCACGATCGCTTCAACGGTTTTCTCGACGACAGTTTTATCGAGCGTTACGCCGCCCGCTGTGCCGAGGACGGCACTGTGATCGTCGCCTATATCGTCGACGGCGTGGTCCGCGGTGCGGCCGAGCTGCATCCGCCCGAGGGGGATTCGCTGCCCGAGGTCGCCTTCAGCGTGGAAGCCTCGGCGCGGCGCCAGAACGTCGGCACCGTGCTGTTCAGCCGCCTGATCGCGGAAGCGCGCTGGAAAGGCTACAAGCGCCTGCGCATCACCACCGGCGCCGAGAATCACGCAATGCGGGCGCTCGCCAGGAAATTCGGGGCGCATCTGCAATTCCGTCATGGCGAATCGACCGGTACGATTGATCTTGCCAAGGCGCCTGAGGACGAACTTGCTGATCTCGCGGCCTCGCCATTCACGGCCGGCCGCGCTCTTATCAGCTTCAACTCGACCTGCTGGAAGATCATCTCCAGCATCTATGGCAATCGCGCCGCCTGACCTGAAAAAGCCGACTGGAATCAAAAAGCGGACCGGCAAAACCGGTCCGCTTTTGTATTGGATGTAGGGAACTAGGCCGTCAGGTGCCGGTGCGCTTGTCGTTGCCGAAGCGGCGCACGACACGGCGTTCGACCACCACCGAGCGCTGCGCACCCTGTTCGCCGGCGATCACGCGGGTCGAGGTGATGCGGCTGTTGGTGCGAACCTGTTTCTTGACCTCGGCCTGGACGACATCGAGCGGCATGCCCATCAGGGCTGCGGCGATCTCGGCCTGCTGCTCCTGATCGTCGGTGATGCCGACGGCGGCGAAGATCGCCTCGTCTAGGGTCGGCGGATCGTGGCGCACGCGCCGCGTGCCATATTTGGTATTCCAGTCTGCGTTCATAACGGCCTCGTTTCGATGCCGGGATACCTAGTGCCGTCTATGTTGCATTGCAATATGAAATCGGTGTGGCATCTCAGCTATGCACGGGTTGGATGTCAGGGTGGTGACGCGACACCGGCAACATCCTCAACCCGCTGTTGTGGCCAGCGTTTCAGCGCCGCATGGCCCGCTTCCGTCAGCCCGTAGATCCCCCGCTCGGTGCGTTCGAACCAGCCATACACATTGTTAAGCATGATCTTGCCGGCATCGGGACAGCGTTGGCGCAATTCGCTCACCCGCCGCGGGCCCGCCGCGAGTTCCGATGCGCAAGCCAGCGCCTGCTGCCGATAGGCCGTCATGATCGGCGCGCGAGTGCTACCGCCCAGCACAGGATCGCCTTGGCGGCGCTGATGCTCTGCGACGAGGCGCGAACGGACCTTCGGCTCGCGGCGTGGGGCTGCCGACGGCGGCTTCACCAGCACCTCGACCTGACCGCGGTCGGTCACCCCGAGCATGCCGAAGCCGAGGCGGCGACAGAGATTGCGATAGCGCGCGTCGGTCTCGCGTCCCTTGCCGCGCACTGACATCTTTGCGGCAATCCAGACCTCGTCGCCGGCCGGTGCACGATCGACCGCCTGAAGGATCAGCTCGAGATTGAAGCTCAGCTTGAGCTCGCCGATCACCACCACCGGCGGATCGCCGGCGCTGAGGCCCACGAGATCGCAGCCGCCGATCTCGCCCTTGACCGTGAAGCCGAGCTCTTCGAGGAACCGTTTGACAGGCAGGTAGAGCGTGGTTTCCAAGGAAAGCTTCCGAGTGTTACGTCCGATCGGGGAATCAGTTGCGGGCAGTGTAGAGCCTTCCTGGCTTCGATAGAATCGGAGCCGGCGCAGAGACAAGCAAACCGGTATGCGACTACACCCGCCCGCCGACCGGGATCAGCGCGCCGGTGACGCCGCTGGCGGCATCGCTGGCGAGGAACAGGATGACTTCGGCGAGCTCCTGCGGTGTCACCCATTTGGCAAAGTCGGCTTTTGGCATGTCGGCGCGGTTGGCCTTGGTGTCGATGATCGAGGGCAGCACCGCGTTCACGGTCACCTTGCCTTTCCACTCGCTCGCCAGCGCCTCGGTAAGACGATGGACGCCGGCTTTCGACGCTGCATAGGGGCCCATGCCGGAGCCGGCCTGAAGCGCACCCATGGCGCCGATATTGACGATGCGGCCGGCCTTGGACGCGGCCAGATGCGGCAGCGCCGCGTGCGAGGCGTTGAGAGCCGTCAGCAGGTTGAGCGCATGCATGCGCTGTCATGTCTTCACGTCGCCGTCGCCGACCATCTCGAAGGCGAAGCCGCCGGCGATGTTGATCAGCGCATCGAGTTGGCCGAAATGCTTCGCCGCCGCCTCGACCGCCGTCTTCGCCTGCGCCGCGTCGGACAGGTCGACGCCGCCGATCTCGATGCGCTCGGGCATTGCGGGGATCTGCGACGGCGCATGGTCGATGCCGGCAACGCGCGCGCCGCGTGCCAGTGCGGTCTCGGCGACCACCTTGCCGAGCGAGCCGAGTGCGCCGGTCACCACAACGACTTTTCCCTGCACGAGACTCTCCGTCCTTCACCTGTCGCCGACTATTGCGCGGCCCGAATTGGACTTGCAATGGCGGCCGGCTCCAAATTGGGCTAAGATGCAACTTTAGATCGTGGAGGAGGCTGTTTCATGACCGACAATTTGCCGACCCTCGAGTTTCCTGCTGCGATCGTTGATTTGCAGTATCCGCTGCCGAACTTCAGGAAGGCATTGAGCGGAAGGGGGCCCGTGCGCATCGTGGCGATGGGGTCATCTTCGACGGCCGGACTTGGCAACATCGTCGCATATCCTGGGCGGCTCGAGCTGTATTTGAGAAAGCACTACAAGGATGACGATCCGCATCGGGACATCCGGATCGACGTGCTCAACCGTGGCGAGGGCGGCGAAGAGGCGCCGCAGGAAGTGGCTCGGTTCAAAGACGACATCTTTGCCGACAATCCTTCGCTGGTGCTCTGGCAGGTCGGAACCAACGCCGTGTTTCGCAGCGATGCATTCGACTTCGATGAGGTGGTGGCTAAGATCGCCGAGGGACTGGTCCTTCTGCGCGCCCGTCCCACCACGGATGTCATCCTCATCAACCCGCAATACGTGACGGCCATGCTCGGGGACAATGCCAAGCTCTCGGAGAAGATGGTCTCGGCGATCAGGGCCGCGGCGCAAGACGCCAAAGTCAATTTGTTCCAGCGCTGGGCGCTGATGCGGCATTGGAACGAGCACAACAACGTCTCGCTCGAGCAACTGCTCGCTCCGGACGACGAGTTGAAGCTGCACCAGAGCGACTGGAGCACCATGCAAGTCGCGCGGGCTCTGCGTTCGGCGATCCTAACGGCGACCGGTGCAACGCAAAGATGCCCATGCCTGATTACGACTTGAGATAGCGCTCCTTGAGCGTGCTCCGCTCGGGCGCGCCGAGCTTGAGCCCGTCGCGCAGATAGGTTTCGAGATCGCCATATTCGGCTCCGACAGCTTCGAAAGCTGCGGCAAGGTACGACGCCTCTACGCTACCGATGGCATTGCGTATGTCTTCGGGCAGATCGGTGGCAGCTGTCGCATCGCGCTTGTAGTGCTGGTTGGTCAGCAGATAGTCCTCGGCAATGACGTCATCCGGCACGCCAAGCGCATGCAGGATGAGCGCGCTGGCAAAGCCGGTGCGGTCCTTGCCGGCGGTGCAGTGAATGACGAGCGGCGCGCGGTCCTCCAGGAGATGCGCGAACAGGGTGCGGAAACTGGCTGTGTTGTGGCGGACATAATTGCGATAGGACTCGCGCATGAGTTCGAGCGCGACCGGCGCGGTCAGCCTGCCCCTGGCGAGCTCGGCGCGCAGTGCAGCCACGACCGTCGGCTCGATCGGCAGCGAATGCACGGCGATCTCGTTGATCACGCAGACGCCCGCCGCGCGCTCCTCGACGCCTCGAAAATCGAAGGCGCTGCGCACGCCCAGCGCGCGGACGATCTCGACATCGGCAGCAGTGAGCTGGCCGAGATGGTTGGAGCGGAAGATGTGCCGCCAGCGCGTGGTACGGCCATCTGCGGTCGGATAGCCGCCGAGGTCGCGAAAATTGCTGGCGCCCTGCAGGGCGAGATGGCGGGCAGGGGAGTCTTGTCCGGAGTTATCTTGCGGGGACTTGTCTTGCATGAGATCAGCTTGCGTTATGGTTCCATTGGACGCACGACGGGCGTCCTTGAGATCTATTACAGGGGGCGATCATGGGCCGGCACAAGGCCATTCTTTTGACGGTCGCCATGCTGGCGGGCGCAATGATCGGAGCGCGGCAGGCCGATGCGCAGACGTTCCGGACCTATCGGTGCGTCGATGGTACGCAGTTCATTGTTGGGTTTTATGATGCCGACAAGCGCGCCTTCCTCCAGATCGACGGCGAGCCTGTTACGCTCGCCAAGCGGATCACGGTCTCCGGCGCGCGCTATTCGGGGGCGGGGATCACGCTGGTGATCGGCAAGACCGGCAGCACCACGGTCAAGCATCTGAAGCGGCCGGTCACGGCCTGCGCGGGCATCTGAACGGCGGCATTTCCACAAAAATCAAAAAGGGCCGAAACTTCGTTGTTTCGACCCTTTTCAAACTGACGCCGGCCGCTTCAGAGAGCGCGGCGGTATTGAACCGAACGCAGGCATCAGCGATCCCATTTCGGCTTGGCTTCATCGACTGCTTCCTGATGGTACCAGCTGCCGCTGCAAATCGTCTCGTTCGCGGGGAGCGAGGCGTGGTTGGCGGGAAGGCGGGTCTCACCGTTGCGGCGCCCCCCGAGAGCCGAGCGGCCCCCGACAGGGAATTGATAGATCTGTGCAGATCCGTGACTCAGTCCATTGTTCATCATTGCGGTATCTCCCGAGATCGCAGCGCTGGGCCTCCATGGTGCGCCCGACTCGTTGGCTTGTGGTTACTGGAATCCCCATATCGGCCGTGCATTCCGAAATGCAAAGTGCTGAAAAGGAAATCAGCGTTGGCCTATTTTGTAGGCAGACTGCATTCTGCTTCCTCTAAGGCAACGGTCGGGTGGCTAACGCGTGGGCCATTGCGAAGGTTGCGGGCCACGGGCACAGACTTGGCGAATATTGCCGGATGTTGATGCGCGTTTAGTCGGCAACCTCTGGCGCCAGCCTGCCTGCTCCAGAATCGGGCGTTTTCCGCGGGATTTCTGCGGTGCAGCTTCACGCAAAGGTGCGCCGCTATGACGCACGGCGCAGTCGACCATCCGCCGGGCGGGAGAGGAGGCCGGTCGCGGTGGAAAACCTCACGCGCTGCGGCCTTTTGGCACGTTAAATGCTTGGAAGGGGTCGGCCGATGTTGGCCGGGTAAACAATCGTGCGGGGGCCTGCGGCCCCCACCTTTCGCATCATCTACAGAGAGGCTCAATGACCAAGTACAAGCTCGAGTACATCTGGCTCGACGGATATACGCCGACTCCGAACTTGCGCGGCAAAACTCAGATCAAGGAATTCGCGTCGTTCCCGACGCTCGAGCAGCTTCCGCTCTGGGGCTTCGATGGCTCCTCCACCCAGCAGGCTGAAGGCCACAGCTCCGATTGCGTGCTGAAGCCGGTCGCGGTGTTCCCGGATGCCGCCCGCACCAACGGCGTGCTCGTGATGTGCGAAGTCATGATGCCCGACGGCAAGACCCCGCACTCGACCAACAAGCGCGCCACCATCCTCGACGATTCCGGCGCCTGGTTCGGCTTCGAACAGGAATACTTCTTCTACAAGGACGGCCGTCCGCTCGGCTTCCCGGCCTCCGGCTATCCGGCCCCGCAGGGTCCGTACTACACCGGCGTCGGCTTCTCGAACGTCGGCGACGTTGCCCGCAAGATCGTCGAAGAGCATCTCGACCTCTGCCTGGCAGCCGGCATCAACCATGAAGGCATCAACGCGGAAGTCGCGAAGGGCCAGTGGGAATTCCAGATCTTCGGCAAAGGCTCCAAGAAGGCCGCTGACGAAATGTGGATGGCCCGCTACCTGATGCTGCGCCTGACCGAGAAGTACGGCATCGACATCGAGTTCCACTGCAAGCCGCTCGGCGACACCGATTGGAACGGCTCCGGCATGCACGCCAACTTCTCGACCGAGTACATGCGTACGGTCGGCGGCAAGGAGTACTTCGAGGCGCTGATGGCGGCCTTCGACAAGAACCTGATGGACCACATCGCCGTCTACGGCCCGGACAACGACAAGCGTCTGACCGGCAAGCACGAGACCGCGCCCTGGAACAAGTTCAGCTACGGCATTGCCGATCGCGGTGCTTCGATCCGCGTGCCGCACTCCTTCGTCAACAACGGTTACAAGGGCTATCTGGAAGACCGTCGTCCGAACTCGCAGGGCGACCCATACCAGATCGCTTCGCAGATCCTGAAGACGATCGCCTCCGTGCCGGCCGACAAGAAGGCCGCCGCCTAAGATCCTCCCGGCCCGGGCTGGGGGGCTGGCCCGGGTTGGACTTCGATCCGCCGAAGCCGAAAGGCTTCGGCGGATTTTTCATTCTGATGACAGCCGTTGCGGAGACTCCTCGGACCTCATGGCGGGAAACTTGTCCATCGCCGCCGAAAGCGGGATAGAGTGCGTCTGGGTGCGCGCAAGGCCGGGGACGGCTGGTGTTTGAAGGCTTCTACAAGGTGAGATTTCAGCTCGGCGACACGGTCGGCCGAAGCGTGATGCATGCCGGCAATGGCAAGATGCTCGGCGGCAATTCGGCCTTCGCCCATATCGGCACCTACACGAAGACCGAAGGAGGCGTCGATGTCGTGATCGACACCGTCCGCCACAACCCCGATCCGAACTATCGCGCCATGGCGGGCACGGACGATGCGACCCTGCTGGCCAAGGGATGGGCCGACGGCGATCTCTATCGCTTCAAGGGCGAGCTCAAGGAGCTGCCCGGCGTACCCTTTCAATCGGTGATGACGCCGATCACCGAGGACGAGATGCCTATCGCCGGCGGCGTCGGCGAGGCCGGCATCGCCGACGGGCTCTACTCGGTGCATCTGCGCATGCTCGATGGCATCGACGGCGGTCTCACCGGCGTGATGCTGCTCAACAAGGGCCGCATCCTCGGCGGCGATGCATCGTTCTACTATCTCGGCAGCTACACCGCCGCCAACGGGCGCTGGAAGGGCCAGATCCTCAATCAGGAGCACACGCCGGCCAAGGACGATCCGATCTTCGGCGGCCACGAGGTCGGCATCGGGTTCTCCGGCAGTTATGATGCCGAGCAGGCGGTGCTGGAGGCAACGGCGCTCGCCGGCAAGCGCAGTCTGCGCCTGACCGCCGCGCTCAAGCTGATGCACCGCGCCTGATCGCCACGGGAATCGCTGATGGAAAAGATTCGCATGCTTTCGACGCTCGGCCTGATGGGCGCAATGCGCAGCCTGTCCTCCGCCTATGAGACCGCGACCGGCGTCCACATCGACGCCGATTTCGCGCCGACGCTGGCACTGCTCAAGCGGTTGCGCGAGGGCGAAGCTGCCGATCTCGTGATCCTCACCCGTGAAGGGCTCGACGAGATGATCGGCGAGGGCCGTGTGATCGCCGAGAGCGCGGCCGATCTCGCGCGCTCCTTCGTCGGCATCGCGGTGCGGGCAGGGCAAGCACATCCCGACATCGCCACCGTATCCGCACTGCGCAACACGCTGCTGGCGGCGCGGTCCGTGGCCTATTCGCGGTTGGGCGCGAGCGGGGTCTATTTCGCCCGGTTGATCGCGCAGATGGGGATCGCGGCAGAGATCAACGCCAAAGCCACCATCGTCGAGCAGGGCTTTACCGCGGAGCGGCTCGTGAGCGGCGAGGCTGACCTCGCCGTGCAGCAGATCAGCGAGCTGAAGCAGGTCGAAGGCATCGAGGTGGTCGGCCCGATTCCGCACGATCTGCAGACGCCGGCCGTGTTCTCCGCCGGCAGGATGACAAGCGCCGAGCACGCCGACGCCGCGGATCGGCTGCTGCGCTATCTGGCATCGCCCGAGGTCGTCCCGGTGCTGCGCAAATCGGGACTCGAGCCTTGAATTTGCCAGGACTGCGAAGCAACCTGGTGTCCATGCGAACTTTCCTCGTTGCCATCCTTCTCACGCTTGCGGCACCGTTATCGGCGCATGCGCAATCGGCCGATCTCGTCCTGTGCGACCGGGTCGCCGCCGATCCCAGCGATCCCGACAAGCCGGCCGATATGAGGGGCGTGACGGAGATTGCGGCCTCCGACGTTGCGACCGCCATTAAGTTCTGCAAGCAGGCTGCGCCATCATCGCGGCGCGCGATGTTCGCGCTCGGCCGTGCCTATGCGGCCAACCGGCAGCCGGCGGACGCGATGGCTGCCTGGCGCAAGGCCGCCGACAAGGGATCGAGTGCGGCGATGGTCGAGCTCGGTGTGGCCTACGGCACCGGCTCCGGCGTCGCCAGAGATGAAGCGCAGGCGCGCAAACTGTTCGAGAAGGCGGCACAGGCCGGCAATCCCCGCGGCATCAGCAATCTCGCCGCGCTCGGCGGCACCGGCGGTGCCGCGCCGGCCGATCCCGCGCAGGCGCGCGCATTGCTCGGCAAGGCCGCCGAGACCAATGCCGAGGCGCAGTACCAGCTCGGCGTGATGCTCTCCGAAGGCACGGGCGGTGCGAAGGACGACGCCGCGGCGCGTGCGCTGTTCGAGAAGGCGGCGGCGCAAAACCATCCCGGGGCGCTGGAGCGGATGGGCGCCTTCGCGCAGGAAGGCCGCGGCGGACCAAAGGACAAGGACGCCGCGAAATCCTATTACGAGCGCGCCGCGGCGCTCGGCGATGAGGATGCCAAGCAGGCGCTGGAGCGGCTGCGCTGTCCCTATGCGCTCAAGGACAAGCAGGGCAAGCTCGTCACCACGCTGTGCTTCTAAAGCGCGATGAACGCGCTTTAGGTTTATAAAACCGCTGCGCACTTTTCCGGATCATGCTGTAGCTTCACTTGTAGTAGTAGGCGACGTTGTTGCGGGCGTCGCGATAGCTCGTCTAGAGAAAATCCGGATAGTGCGCGGAGGCCTTCGCCACCGCGCGGACGACGCAGTCCCAGAAATCGCCGTCCCAGCTGAAATGCGTGAAGGTCGCGTCCTCGAACCTGACGGCGGTGATGATGGCCTGCCTGATCGCAGTGTCATCGGCGCCGGGATGAGCACGCTTCACATAACCGAACGTCGGTCCCTCATGGGCGTGGTGGCGATCCCGGCGGTACTTCGCGCTGCTCTGCTCCGGTGTGAGGCGGTTGACGCGGACCTCTGCGGCGGTGGGGCGCCCCTCGATCGAGTCCAGCTGATAGCGTCGGAGCCAGAGCTCGAAGGCGGCATCGAGCAGCGGCAGCTTCGCCGCGCTTGCGATGAGGGTTGCGATCTGCGCCTCGGTTGATGGCTCCATTTGATCCATGCTGCTTTGTCGTGCGCCTCAGCCGGGGTTCGAAGCCGGCTTTGGTCAGTGCATAAGGGCCGTTCGCGACCCGGCCAAAACAAAAAGTCGAAAAACAACCCCATGCACAGTAGCCAAGTGGTTGAAATCACAGCTCTGCAATGCTGTTGAAATCGCCACTTGCGGAAATGCCGAAATCGGTTGCGCCGTCGGGCAAAACAGGCGCATGATGGCATCATGGCAGGGTGTGGCTTCGCGAATGGCCTGCGCGAAAAAGCCCGATGGTCTTGGTGCGATGGCGGTGCTAGGTAGCGCGTGCTTTCCTTCTGATTTTGCGGGTCACTTGCGTTGCTGGACGGGCTCTACAAGGTTGAGTACGGCGTCAACGATGCCTTCGGCCGCAGCATCATGTGCATGCATGAGGGCAAGCTGCTGGGCGGCAATTCGGCCTTCGCGCATCTCGGAAGCTATTTCGAGCGCGACGGCGAGATCATCGCCGAAGTCATCACCGAACGGCATAACGACGATCCCAACTACCAGCCGCTGATGGGGGCTGACGTCGCCTCGATCGGCGCACGCGGCCGGCTCGTCGGCAACCAGATCCGTCTCGCGGGCAGCGCGGACACGATGCCGGGCGCCGGCTTCTGGGCCAATCTCACGCGGCTCGATGACGAGGGGTTGCCGCCGCAGGGGACGGTTGGTCCGGGCGGGGTCGTGAACGGGCTCTATGCGATCCATCTGCGCGCGCTCGACGGCGTCGATGCCGGACTCTCCGGCGTGATGCTGCTGATGGACGGCCGCATCCTGGGCGGAGATGCGTTCTTCTACTACCTCGGCTCCTATTCCTCGGCGGACGGCCGCTGGAAGGGCGAGATGCTCAACCAGGAGCACACGCCAGCGAAAGGCGAAAACCCCGTGTTCGGGGGCTACGAGGTCGGGATCGGCTTCTCCGGAACCTGCACCGCCGACAGCGGCGAACTCGAAGGCATCGCACTGGCGGGCAAGCGTAGCTTGCGGTTGGCAGCATCGCTCAAGCTGATGAGAAGGGCGTAGGGCGGTTGCTTAGAATTCTGGGTGTCCGCTTGCGAAGGTAGAGCAGGCCTGACGTGCGACTTGGGCCGATATCGGCAAGTGACCCAACTACGACATTGAGTCGTCAGCGGATGCTTAGAAGCGCGGGGCGATCCGATATTGTGTCGGCTCTTCAGAGCGTTCTCTTTCCAATGGACTACGGGTGTTCCGTTCAATTTGGGCAAAAAAGAAGACGGTGCCTCCAAATGTTGACGAGACAACAAATCCTAGAATAGCGCCAATGATAACCCCGAACACGACTCCAGTAGTCGCTACCTGGCCCATGCCTTGCAACCGGATGTCAACGTTGGGAGAAATTCCGAAAATGCTCGACCAAACCGCTCCAGACGCTGCACCATAAAGTCCTCCGACAATCGTGCCGAAAAGTATCGAGAGCACCGCCATTGCTTCGACAATCCCCATCACCAACCTTCGAAAAGAAGTCATTTCACCCCTCCAGCTTGTGCTCCCATCCTACGGCGAAACAATCGAGCAGCAATACATTTGCTCGCCCATTATCGCAGCCTGCCGAGCCACAGCGCGGCGAGCGACTGGCGACTGCGCACAGCGAACTTGGCGTAGATCGACTTGACGTGGAAATGCGTGGTGTTCGGACTTTGGTCGAGCTTCTGTGCGATCTGCTTTTCCGTGTCCCCGGCGAGCAGTCCGAGCAGCACCCGGCGTTCAGCGGGTGTGAGGGGCGCGTTGGCGATGAGCAGTCCGTGGCTGAGCAATTGTTGACGGTGAAACCATCTCAAGGCGCGCATCACGAAGCCCAGACGCTGGCCGTCCTGTGCCGTAAAGCGGGGTTGCTGCGCATCACGAAATACGAACAGGCGAATCCTCAAATCGTCATTGAGCGCAATGCGCACGGAAATGCTGTCGGCGAAGCCGACATCCAGATAGTGCCGCCGATAGTGCTTGCCCTCGAACCATTCCGGCGGCAGCGTTTCGAACAGCAGGCGGACGCGGAACGGCTCATCGCCCGACATTGACAGGATCTGCGACAGGTCGACGTCGTCGGACCAGAGCGTATCGTACTGCTTCTGCACGGATGCCGCGACCGCGGGGATCGGGTCCAGCACCCTGACGAAGCGCGGACGCCAGCCCAGCAGGGGATCGGCCCGCTTCGGCGAAGGCAATCGCACGACCACGCCCCACAGCACATTGCGTGCCGACAACATGGTTCGCAGTGCGGACATCAGGTGGGTCAGCGCCGCATCACCATCGGCAACCGAGAAGTCGGCCAACTGATCCCAGAGCGCATAGATTTCTTGATTTTGCGGATCGATGGGATCCGTGGAGAGAAGCATGTCATTCCCAGTGCGCGTGCAGAGTTTCTCCGACCTCAGAGGTCGCCGACCTGCGCGGGCATACATAAAGCACGGCGAACCACCTTTCTAGGTAGTTCTCAGACCTATCCAGCGGCGCGATATTCGGCGGCGTGACTGGGAAGACGGATTCTCTCAGCGTAGCGACATTGGGAGATCAGCGATGCGTACGACGACGGGCGCGCCCGGCTTAGATGGCCCGGCGAAGGCCGGACGGACAGGCGATGGCCCGACCCTTTCTTCGTCCTCTCAGGCGCTATTCCGGCACTCGCAGCTTCCACCGGCCAGGGTGCCGGCGGTGGAGCAATGAAGTGAAGAATCTGCCTGCCCGTCGACAGCGCCGCGAGCTTCTAATGCGATCAGCTCTCCTGAGCGGCACGGCTTATGCCCTGATCGGTTGCACCTGTGCGCACGCCCAGACGGTCATCAATGTGTCCGACAGCGCCGGCCTGTCGGCGGCGATCGCGCAGGCCGACAGCAATGCCAGCGCGAGTTATGTCATCAATTTCCAGAACAACATAACGCTGACTGGCGCAGCGGCCGACACGCTGAGCGCCTTCAACACCACCAGCAACGTCACGGTGAATGGCGGCGGCTTCAGGCTGGACGGCGGTGGTGTGCAGCGCGGGTTCTTTGTCTACGCAGGCACTGTCGCCGTCAACAATCTGACGATCCAGAACACCCAGGCGCTCGGCGGCAATGGGGGCACCATTGGATTCGGTAGCGGGGGCGGCGCTGGCGGACTCGGTGCCGGCGGCGCGCTGTTCGTGGCGAGCGGCGGCCATGTGACCGTGAGCAACGTCGTTCTTTCGGGCAACAACGCAACGGGCGGCGCCGGCGCTGTCGGCGGTGACGGCGTGCCGGGCGCAGGAACGGCCGGCGGCGGAGGCGGCGGTCTCGGCGGCAATGCAGGGGGTGGGGCCGGTGGCGGTGTCGGACGCGGCGCCGATGGCGACACAGGGGTCGGAGGTGGAGCGGGCATTGTCGTGGGCGCGGCAAGTGGCGGACAAGGTTTCGGCGGTTCCCCCGGTGGCATTAACGGCGGAGGTGCCGGCGATGGAGGCGCCGGCGGGATCGGTGGAAGTCCTATATTCAGCAATGGCCAAGGCGGATTCGGCGGCGGCGGCGGTCATAGCGCTGCGGACGACAGAGGCGGCACAGGGGGATTTGGCGGCGGCGGCGCAGGGGGGCACTCGATAGCGGGCCATCAGGGAGGCGCTGGTGGCGTTGGCGGCGGCGGCGGCGGCGGCGGCGGGGCCGACCACTTGGGTGAGGTGGCCGGAACGGGCGGGAGTAGAGGATTTGGCGGTGGCGGCGCCGGAAACGGCAGCAGCATCGCGGCGAACGGTGGGAGTGGCGGAGGCGGCGGCGGAGGCGGCGGTGCCGGATTGGGCGGCGCGCTGTTCGTTCAGGAGGGCGGCTCGCTAACGATCGCCGGCGCGTTCAACGTCAACGGCGGCAGCGTCGCCGGGGGAGTCGGCGGCGCCGGCGGCAACGGTTTTGGCGGCGTGGACAATGGCACGGCGGGTAGTGGCGGTTCTGCCTTCGGAGCCGGCATCTTCCTTCAAGGCAACGGCATCCTCAACTTCCAGCCCGGCGGCGGTGCGACGCAAACGCTTTCGGACGGCATCGCCGACCAGACCGGTTCTGGCGGCACGGGTGTCGACGCCGGAACCTGGGGACTGAACAAGAACGGCGTCGGCACGCTGGTGCTCTCGGCGGCCAGCACCTATAGCGGCGCAACGATAGTAGACGGCGGAACGCTGCGCGCCGGACATGCCGCCGCGTTCGGGACCAGCGACCAGTTTTCGGTCGCGGGCGGCGCGACGCTGGATTTGAACGGCTTCAACCAGACATTCGCCGTTTTGCAAGGCGCCGGCACAGTGACCGGCGCCAACAGCACGATCTCCGGCATCTTTGCGCCTGGCAACGGCACGCCAGGTTCGTCGATGGCGATAACAGGCAATCTCGCGTTCCAGGCGGCCGCGCAATATCTGGCCCAAATCGACCCCACGACCGCCTCTTTTGCGGTCGTCAACGGTACAGCGACGCTTGGCGGCGCTGCGGTGGGCGCCAGCTTTGCGCCCGGGACCTATGTGCAGAAGAAGTACACCATCCTCACCGCGACCGGTGGCGTCGGCGGTACCTTCGGTGGCGTGATTACTTCCGGTGCGCCATCGAACTTTTCTTCGACGTTGAGCTACGATGCCAACAACGTCTACCTGGACATGGTGCTGAGTTTCGCCATTCCAGGCGGCCTCAACCCCAATCAGCAGGCGGTCGGCGACGCGCTGACGAAGTTCTTCAACACCACCGGCGGCATTCCCGCAGTGTTCGCAAACATGTCGCCGAAGGGGCTCTCGCAGGCGGCCGGCGAGACCGGAACGGGATCGCAGCAATCCACGTTCAACGCGATGAACCAGTTCATGGGCGTCATGACCGACCCGTTCATTGCCGGGAGGGACGAAGGCGCGAACACGCCCGGCACGGCGCCAGGTTACGCCGACGCGGAAGCGCTGGCGCATGCCGCGAAGAAACGCAATCCGAGCGATGCGCTGGCGGCGATTTACACCAAGGCGCCAGCTGCGGTGCCATTCCAGCAGCGCTGGAGCGTATGGGCGGCCGGCTTCGGCGGCTCGCAAACGACGGATGGCAACAACGTGACCGGCTCCAATGCGGCGACGTCGCAGGTCTATGGCACAGCTGTTGGCGCCGACTATCGCTTCTCGCCGTTTACCATCGCCGGCTTCTCGCTGGCCGGCGGCGGCACCAGTTTCAGCGTCGCCAATAACGGCACCGGGCGTTCCGACCTGTTCCAGGCCGGCGCGTTCGTTCGGCACACTATCGACGCCGCCTATGTCTCCGGCGCGCTCGCCTATGGCTGGCAGGACGTCACCACCGATCGCACCGTTACCGTCGCCGGCATCGATCGGCTGCGCGCGCAGTTCAACGCCAATGCCTGGTCGGGCCGCGTCGAGGGCGGCTACCGCTTCGTGGCGCCCCTGATCGGCGGAATTGGCTTCACGCCCTACGGGGCGGGCCAGTTCACCACGTTCGAACTGCCGGCCTATGCGGAAGGTGTCATCTCGGGCAACAACACCTTTACGCTCGCTTATACGGCGAAGAGCGTGACCGACACCCGCAGCGAACTCGGCGTGCGCGCCGACAAATCCTTCGCCATGCAGAGCGCGATGCTGACGCTGCGCGGCCGCGTGGCCTGGGCGCATGACTTCAGTTCCGACCGCGGCATCGGTGCGACGTTCCAGACGCTGCCGGGCGCCAGCTTATTCGTCAACGGCGCCCCGCAGGCTAGCGATTCCGCGCTTCTCACCGCATCCGCCGAAACCAAATGGATGAACGGCTGGTCGACCGCCGCGACTTTCGACGGCGAGTTCTCCAACGTGACGCGCAGCTACGCCGGCAAGGGCGTGGTGCGATATGCGTGGTGAACTCCTCGGGTGGCAGCGGTGCCGTCGGAAACGATCAAGCCGCGCCATGACATGATGACGCTCGGCGTGGAAGACAAGTTTGATTGAACGCCGTTCGCGGACCGGACCACTTCGACGTCGTCACGGCGCCGGACACGCCGCTCCGGTCTTCACCCAGGCCTCGACCAGCGCGCCGGCCTGCTCTTGCGTGCCCGGGGCGGGCGTGCGGCCGAAGCCGGGCTTCCAGGCCCAGCCGACGAGGGTGTCCTTGCCGATATGGTCGATCAGGTCTTCCACCTTGCGCCCGCCATTGCGCGCGGGATCCCTGATCTGCTCGCAGATCTCGCCGACGGTCTTGCCCTCCCAGGCCATCTCGCGCGGGGCGAGATGCCATTCGGGATGGCCGGGCATGCGGCCGGGCTCGAAATTGGCCTTCTGGTGACAGGTGTTGCAGCGCATCGCCTCGAGCCCGTGGCCGTCAGCGCCGCGCGTGACCGGCGGCTGATGCAGGCGGGCATTGTCGCCCTGGTGCGGCCTGTCGCCGGCCGGATGACAATTGGTGCAGCGCGGATGCGTCAGCACCTTGCCGAGCTCGGTGAAGATTGCGGCCGAACGCTTGTCTGTGTCGCCGATCGAAGCAAAGCTCTCGGGTGACGCGAGGGCGTGGCCTGCCGTCCCCGACGCCGCGTAGCCCGCACTGAGACTGCCGGCGAGGGCGGCGACCACGGCAATCATCTTGAACCGCACGTCGAAGATCATGATGCGTGTCACTTGGTGGCCATGAGGTAGCGCTTCGAGTCGGCGAGGATCACGTCGCGCACCGCCTCGTGATATTTGATGTAGCCGGTGCAGCGACAGAGATGGCCGTCGAGCGCATCCGCGATGGTCTGCTCCAGCGCCTCGCGCGCGACCGGTGTCCGCGACAGGCGCTCCAGCAAGACCTGGCCCTCATTGAGGAAGCCGGCGGTGCAATAGCCGCACTGAAAGGCGAAATGCGCGATGAAGGCCTTTTGCAGGGTCGAGAGCTCGCCGTCCCTCGCGTGCCCCTCGACGGTGCGGATCGACTTTCCGTCGAAATTCACGGCGGGCGCGACGCAGGTCGGGCTGGTGGTGCTGGTGCCGTCGGGCGCATCGATGATGACGGCGCAGCTCAGGCATTGCGCGGCGCCGCAGCCGAACTTGGTGCCGGTCATGCCCAGCATCTCGCGCAGAAAATCGTTCATCGAGAGATCTTCGCGGACGTCCATCGGGCCGTGCTTCTGGCCGTTGATGGTGAGGCTGAGGGTCGTCACGCGAGCACTCCCTTCAATAGGCTTGCGGTGACCGGCAGCGCGCGGAAGCGATGGCCGGTGGCGTCGTGGATGGCGTTGATCAGCGCCGGCACGATCGGGATCATCACGACCTCCGCCATGCCCTTCGGTGCTTCGTCTGCCGTTTGCGGCTTCAGCATCTCGATCTCGAGATCGCGGAGCGGCAGGTCAGAGCCGCGTGCGAC
Organism: Bradyrhizobium sp. WSM4874; assembly: GCF_055811835.1. Taxonomy (NCBI): domain Bacteria; kingdom Pseudomonadati; phylum Pseudomonadota; class Alphaproteobacteria; order Hyphomicrobiales; family Nitrobacteraceae; genus Bradyrhizobium; species Bradyrhizobium sp. WSM4874. The sequence goes on along the minus strand of NZ_JBVVPR010000004.1, from coordinate 235,706 downwards.
CAGATAGCGCCCGAGATTCCATTCGCCGTTGCCCGGCCCGCCCTCGAACGGGGGCAGGGTTTCGAGCAGCGCGTAGCCGACGCCCATGGCGAAGCCGCCCTGGGCCTGGCCCATCACCACCTCGGCCACGAGCGCGGTGCCGCATTCGAGCACACTATAGGCCTTGGCGATGCGCAAGCTCCCGGTTGCGCGCTCGATCTCGACGCGAACGACCGTGCCGCACATCGAGGTGTAGGCGGTGCCGATCCGGTTGTTGTCGGTCGGCGGAAACTTGACGCTGGTGCGGTTGATCCGCTCGAACTTGCCGTTGCCTTTGCGGATCGCCAGCGCGTCGATGTCGGCGCGGTATTGCTCGCCGGACAGCGGAAAGCGTGCCCGCGACCACGCCCAGCGCGAGAAGCTGTGCGCGACCGCACCGGTGACGAAGCCGCGCGCGTGAGCTGTTGCCGCGAGCACGGGAAGGGCGAGCGGTTCGAGGCCGGGCATTGTGAGCTGGCCATTCTGCCAACTTGCGCTGGCCCATTGCCGCGCGCGCGGATCAGTCTTTGCGATGCGCCACAGCTCGAGCGCCGCCGGCCACAGGCCGAAGCGGAAAATCACGCGGGCGGCTTCCGCGGCGGAATGCGTGCCGACATGCGCGCCGATCGAGGAGCTTGTCGGCGAGCTGATCGCGGGCACCCAGCGCGGATTTTTCTCCGCGGCATCCTGGGTCTTCTGGTCCATGGTGGAGGGATCGCCTGATGTGACCAGCCCGAGCACGTCATAGCTGTCGACGCGGGCGACCGAGACCTCGTCGGCGATGGCGCCGAGATGACCGGCGACCCGGTTGGCCAGCGCCGTCCCGATGCCGTTGCCCATTTCGACATGATCGCAATAGATGACGATCTTGCCGTCAGGTCCAAGCTCCACGCGTCCGAGCGAGCCGTCCGCGCCGGAGCCATAGTCTTTCGTCACGCAGGCGACGCCGGTGCCGACCAGTCGATCCGATGAGGTCTGTTTGAACTGCGCCCGCTGCTGCCAGATCGGGTGCTTCTCGAGCTTGTCGAGGATTTCGGGCGTGCGCACCGAGACGATGTAGGGATTGCCCGTCATGGTCCGGCCGTTTTGCGGCAGCGCGTTGCGCCGCCGGAATTCGATCGGATCGCGTTTGAGCTCGGACGCGGCTTCGTCGATCAGGACCTCCAGCGCCGTCATGGCTTGCAGGATGCCGTAGCCGCGCATTGAGCCCGCGCTCACACCGCGCGAGTGCACCGCGACGGTCCTGACGTCGACCTTCGGAATGTCGTAGATGCCGATTGCACCGGTGGCTGCGACGACGGCGACGCTGGCTGAGAAATGGGCGAGCCCGCCGCCGTCGAGCACGTGATCGGCGGCGAACCCCTTGATCTTGCCGGTCGCGCGATCGATGCCGATGCGCGAGCGCATCTTGATCGCGTGGCGTTTGATGCCAGCCTGAAACTGCTGGTAGCGGTCATGCGCCAGCCGCACCGGCTTGCCAGGAAAGCAGACCGCCGCAAGCGCAACATAGAGAATAAAAGGCGTGTGATCGCGACCACCAAAGCCCCCGCCGACATGGGCGAACTGCGCGTTGATGTGCGCCGGCTTGTAGGGCGCGCGGGCCTTGCCGAGCAGATGCGCGATCGACTCCGCCGCCTCGTAAGGCGACTGGACGCCGAGCAGCAGTTCGAGATTGCCGCCCTTGCCGTCGTACCAGGCGAGCCCGCATTCCGGCTCCAGGAACATCGGGTCGACCGATTGCGTCTCGAACTCGCGGTCGAGCACCAGCATCGAGGCATCATCCGCGGCAAGCTCGCCGCGGATCTGCTCGCCATATTTCGCCGCCTTGGCGTAATCCGCCGGCATGTCCTTCGCGAGCGGCGACCACACCGGCAGCGCCGCGCTCTGGACCTTCTTGGGCGAGACCCAGCCGGCCTGGAGCGGCGAATAGACATCCGGTTTGTCAGGTGAGGGACCGGCCACGCGGGTGAAGCGGAAGGCCCCGTAATCGGGGACGACGACGGGCCCGGTCTCCTCGCCGAACTGGACGAACGTGCCGTCGCGCAGCGCCAGACGCGCCTGGTCGAAGGCGTCGAACTTCTCGAAGATCAAAAGCGCGACCGGCTGTCCCAGATAAAGCGGCGTCTTGCCGATCGGACACAACAGGTCGCCCGCATAGAATTCCGGCACCTGTGTCCCGATCCGGTCGAGATCGGCGGCAGTCACCACCACCGACGGCTTGAGCGCGCCGCCGAGGCGGGCGAGGTCCAGCCCGGTATAGACATGCGTGGCGTCGTTGGCGCGGACCAGGATGGCGTGCGAGGTGGCCTGCGGCCAGCCGGGGAGATCGTTGGCGCGGAAGTCGGAGGCGTAAAGTTTTGCGCCGGTGACCTTGGCGACGCCGTCGACACGGCCGGCGCCCGTTGTCGCGGGATTGAACTTGCCGCGTCCAGGCAGCGTCTCGTGCGCTGCGAAGGGCACACCGGCCGCGGACGCCAGATGTGACAGGCTGACCGAGATGCCTCCCGCCGACAACCACTTCACGAACTCGCGTCGCGAAGTCCCCATGATCATATCCTTGTACAGAATTTCGAGAACATCGGGATGCCGTCAGCATGCGATGTCCGAAGGGCATAGGCGCGCGCCAGCGCGAATCCGTCACGATGCATCATGCGACGATAGAACGGGTGAGAAGGTTTACAACCGCTGAATGTCGTGCGCTCGCAGATCGAATTGTGGTTTCGTGCTTGCTTTAGAATCGAATCGAACGGAAGACGGTCCGGCAACAGGGGGGCGCAATTCAAATGCAGCAGGATCCGAACGGTGCGTCTTCAGTCACCAGGGCGATGGGCACGACGACACTGTCGCGCCGCCAATTGCTGGATTGCGGTCTCAAAGCGGGCGCGTTGTCGCTGTTCGCAGGTGCCGCAAATGCCCAGCACGCCATGCACGACCATGCGGGCACGTCCCACACTGCGGACATGTCGCCGAGCATGGGGATGGTCGCTGAAACGCCCGTTCCCGCCATGGACCAAGCGCTGGTCGAGCCCGAGGTGCGGCGGTCAGTCAATGGCGTGCTGAGCACGACGTTGCGCGTCGGCTATGCCTATCGCCAGATCGGCGGCGTCAGGCTCTATGTCAGATCCTATGAGGGCGGCAGCCCCGGACCGACCTTGCGCATGAAGCCCGGCGAAACCCTGCGCATCAAGATGATCAACGATTTGCCGCCGAACCGCGATGGATTGCCGGCCGACATCAGCCATCCGCACCAGTTCAACAACACCAATTTCCATTTCCACGGCGCGCATACCAGCCCGAGCGGGATTTCCGACAACGTCATGCGCTCGATGGCGCCGGGCCGCAGCTACAACATCGAAATCACCCTGCCGGCCGATCACACCAGGGGCACCTACTGGTATCACCCGCATCACCACGGCAGCGCCGACATCCAGATGTCCTCCGGCATGGTGGGCGCCGTCGTCATCGAGGGTGATTTCGCCGACGTTCCCGAGATCGCTACGGCTCGCGAACGGCTCATGGTGCTCACCCAGGTGGTCTACGATTCCAACGGCATGGTCGAGAATTTCGAGACGCTGTTTCCCGAGACCGCGACGCGCTTTCTCGCCATCAACGGCCAGCGCCGGCCGATGATCGAGATGCGGCCAGGCGAGGTGCAGCGCTGGCGCATCCTCAATGCCGCCTATCAGGACGACATGCTGCTCGACCTGGAGAAGCACGATCTGCATGCGATCGCCTATGACGGCATCCAGCTCGGCGCCATGCAGCCGCTCAAGCAGGTCCTGATCGCGCCTGGGCAGCGCGCCGACATTCTGGTGAAGGCAGGCGCCCCCGGCACCTACGCCTTCAATGCCGCGCCCTACGACCAGGGGCATCCGTCGCCGGTGGGACCGCTGGCCCGGGTCGTGGTCTCAGGCGCGCCGATGGACATGAAGCTGCCGCGCACCCTGCCGCCGGCGCCGCTCGCGACCATCAAGGATTCCGAGATCACCAACCGCCGCAAGGTGGTGCTGTCGGCCACCGCGCCGGAGGCCGATGCGGCCGGCCATTGGCAGGAATTCCAGTTCTTCGTCGACGGCAAGAAGTTCGACCCCAGCCGCATCGATCAACGGGTCAAGTTGGGCGCGGTCGAGGAGTGGACCATCGTCAACACGCATGAGCACGACGACCACGTGTTCCACATCCATACCAACCCGTTCCAGGTGATCTCGGCCAATGGCAAGGCGCTGGCGGTGCCGGAATGGCGGGATTCCGTGATCGTGGAGCGCAAGGGCGGGGTGGTCGTGTTCCGCTCCCGCTTCATCGATTTCACCGGTGTCTACATGCTCCACTGCCACATGATGAACCATGAGGAGATGGGCATGATGCAGACCGTGGAGGTCTATAAGCCGTAAGCTGCGGGTCGAATTGCGGGAGTTTGGCGGCGGACAGGGCGGAATCCGGGTCCGGCCGGGCTTCCCCTGGCGGCCCGCATGGCCTATTGACGCTGCAACGCAACAATCCCCCAAAAAGACCTCATGATCCGCCTCGACAACGTCAGCAAGCAAGCCGGCCACCAGATCCTGTTCATCGAAGCGTCCGCCGCCCTCAACAAGGGCGAGAAGATCGGGCTCGTCGGCCCGAACGGCGCGGGCAAGACCACGCTATTCCGCATGATCGCCGGCGAGGAACTGCCCGATGAGGGGCAGGTCTCGACCGATCGCGGCATCACCATCGGCTATTTCAACCAGGACGTCGGCGAGATGGCCGGCCGCAGCGCCGTGGCCGAGGTCATGGACGGGGCGGGGCCGGTGAGTGCGGTCGCGGCCGAGCTGCGCGAGCTCGAGACGGCGATGGCCGACCCTGATAAGGCCGATCAGATGGACGAGATCATCGCGCGTTACGGCGAGGTGCAGCACGCCTTTGAAGAGCTCGACGGCTACGCACTCGACGGCCGCGCGCGCGAGGCGCTGTCCGGCCTCGGCTTCAGCCAGGAGATGATGGACGGCGACGTCGGCAAGCTCTCCGGCGGCTGGAAGATGCGCGTGGCGCTCGCCCGCATCCTTTTGATGCGTCCCGACGTCATGCTGCTCGACGAGCCCAGCAACCATCTCGATCTCGAAAGCCTGATCTGGCTGGAGAAGTTCTTGCACGATTACGAAGGCACGCTGCTGATGACCTCGCACGATCGCGAGTTCATCAACCGCGTGATTTCGAAAGTGGTCGAGATCGATTCAGGATCGCTCACCACCTACGCCGGCAATTACGAGTTCTACGAGCAGCAGCGTGCGCTGAGCGAGAAGCAGCAGCAGGCGCAGTTCGAGCGTCAGCAGGCGATGCTCGCCAAGGAGATCAAGTTCATCGAGCGGTTCAAGGCGCGCGCCTCTCATGCAGCGCAGGTGCAGAGCCGGGTGAAGAAGCTCGACAAGATCGAGCGGGTCGAGCCGCCGCGCCGCCGCCAGACCGTGGCATTCGACTTCCCGCCGGCGCCGCGCTCCGGCGAGGACGTCGTTGCGCTCAAAAAGGTGTTCAAGGGCTACGGCAGCAAGCGCATCTATGACGGGCTCGATTTCATGATCCGCCGCAGGGAGCGCTGGTGCGTGATGGGCGTCAACGGCGCCGGCAAATCGACACTGCTCAAGCTCGTCGCGGGTGCGAGCGAGCCGGACGAGGGCACGGTGGCGGTCGGCGGCAGTGTCAAGATGGGCTATTTCGCCCAGCATGCGATGGATTTGCTCGACGGCGAGCAGACGGTGTTCGAGTCACTCGAATACGCGTTTCCGACCGCGGGGCAGGGTTCGTTGCGCGCGCTCGCCGGCTGCTTCGGCTTCTCCGGCGACGACGTCGAGAAGCGCTGCCGCGTACTGTCGGGCGGCGAGAAGGCGCGCCTGGTGATGGCGAAGATGCTGTTCGATCCGCCGAACTTTCTGGTGCTGGACGAGCCGACCAACCATCTCGACCTCGCCACCAAGGAGATGCTGATCACGGCGCTGTCGGATTTCGAGGGCACCATGCTGTTCGTCTCGCATGACCGGCATTTTCTCAGCGTCCTGTCGAACCGCGTGCTGGAGCTGACGCCCGAGGGCATCCACCAGTTCGGCGGCGGCTACACCGAATATGTCGCGCGCACAGGGCACGAAGCGCCGGGGTTGCGGAGCTAGATGGGATCGGTAGCCTGGATGGAGCGAAGCGCAATCCGGGTTTCGAGCCGCGCGGGCAGTCGCACGATGCGGTTGCTCCGGCCACGGATTACGCTGCGCTCCATCCGGGCTACAGGAGTTCAGTAGCCCATCGAAATCTTGTAGCCCGGATGGAGCGCAGCGCAATCCGGGTCAGTCTTCGCGTTCACCGAAGCTACCAACAATCTCTCCCGATCCTCCCCAATCGAGCGGAAGCAGGCCTTCGCGGACGTAGCGGTGAAGCGACGAATGCGGCCAGTCTATCGGTGACGCGACAAGGCCGTGCTTGACCGGATTGTAGTGAATGTAGTTCGCGCAGCGTTCGAAATCGGTCTCGTCGCGAATGGTATGCTCCCAAAAACGTCGCTGCCACAATGCGAATTCGCCCCGACGATTGCGGCTGATGGGGACACCTGAAATAGGCAGTTGATGCGTGAAGGAGCTCTTGATCCGCCGCCATCGGCCGGAAAGATCAGCGTCATTGTTCGGCAGCGTCATAATGATGTGCAGATGATCGGGGAGGGCGACGATCGCGTCGATCGTGAACGGCCTTTCTTCGCGTGCCACTCGGAATGCGTGGCGCAGCTTATCCACATGATCGACCAACACGGACGATCGTCGATCGTCCAGCGTCACCGTGAAGAAGAAGGTCCCGCCAGGGACGAAATTGCGCCGATAGCGAACCACGCGAGCACCTTCCCGGATTACGCTTTCGCTCCATCCGGGCTACAACCAGATCGAGAGATTTGCAATCCATTCGCTCGCTTGCACGTTTCAGGGGCTCTCGCTACGCTGCTTAAAAAAGCGGGAGTGACACAGCCATGAAGCAGCTGCGCATCGGCGACATCACCATCGATGCGGTGATCGAGCGGGAGGGGCCGTGGCGGCGGCCGCAGGATTTTTTCCCGGCTTATGACGAGGGTGTGTTCAACCACCATCTGCCGACGATGGAGCCGGAGGTGTTCGACGCCGCGCGCGGCATGATGATGATCACCTATCAGACCTTCGTCGTGCGCACGCCGCGCTACACCATCCTGGTGGATACCTGCACCGGCGAGGACAAGGGCCATCCGCCGCCGTTCGATTTTCCGGGCAAGGCGCGCTGGCGCAACGAGCTGTTCGCGCTCGGCATCGGCTTCGAGCAGATCGACTACGTCTTCTGCACGCATCTGCATATCGACCACACCGGCTGGAATACGACCTTGCGCGACGGCCGCTGGGTGCCGACGTTTCCGAATGCGAAATACGTCTTCCACAAGGGAGAATATGCGGCCTGGGAGGCCGAGCATGCCAAGGGCAGCAACCCGCCCGGCACCGTGTTTCGCGACAATTGCCTGCCGATCGTCGAGGCAGGCCAAGCGCTGTTGGTCGATGATGATTACGCGCTCGACGACACCGTCACGCTGACGCCGACGCCGGGGCATTCGCCCTGCCATTGCTGCGTCAACATCTTCTCGAAGGGGCGCCGCGCGGTGGTCGCCGGCGACCTCATGCACCACCAGATTCAGTGCCGCGAGCCGGACTGGTCGGCCAAGCCGGATTGGGACGCGAAGCAGTCGGCGGTGTCGCGGCGAAAGTTTTTTGCTTCCGTCGCCGACACCGACACGCTGATCCTGCCGATTCATTTTCCAACGCCGACCGTCGGGCTGATCAAGCCGCTCGGCGCCGCCTTTGACTACCGTTTCAAGCGGGAGTAGGCGACCGCCTCGCCGTCATGGCCGGGCTCGTCCCGGCCATCCACGACCTTCTACGCGGAAACAAGAACGTAGATGCCCGGGACAAGCCCGGGCATGACGAGTTCGTGGAGGGACCGCACGTCGGACGGTCTAGTAAGTGAAGAACATCCGCTGGATTTCTTTCGTGTCGGTCGTCTTGGTCAGCGCCAGCATCAGCAGAATGCGCGCCTTTTGAGGATTGAGCGTATCCGAGACGACGAAGTCGTGTTCGTCGTCCTTGGCCTCGCCGTTGCGCGCGACGATGCCGTTGCCGACCCGGCTGCTGCGCACGATGACGACCCCCTTCTTGCGGGCTTCGTCGAGGGCCGGCTCGACCGCGGGCCGAGCCAGGCTGCCGTCCCCCACGCCGGCATGCACGATCCCCTTGGCTCCGGCGGCGACAAAGGCGTCGATCGCGACCCGGTTCATGTTGGCGTAGCCGTAGACGATGTCGACTTGCGGCAGGACATCGAGGCTGGAGACGTCGAATTCGGAGTCCGCCGTATGCCGCCGAGTCGATTGACGATAGAAGTACGGCTTGTTGCCCTGCATGTAGCCGAGAAAGCCGAGTTCCGGTGTCCGGAAGGTGTCCGCCGTCGAGGTGTTGTTCTTGGTGACATCGCGAGCCGCGTTGATCTGATCGTTGAGAGCAACGAGCACGCCCTTGCCGACGGCCTCGTCACTGCCCGCGAGGATCACCGCGTTGAAGAGGTTGATCGGCCCATCCGCGCTGATCGCCGTCGACGGCCGCATCGCACCGACGACGACGACCGGTTTCTTGCTCTTGACGACGAGGTCGAGGAAATAGCTGGTTTCCTCGATCGTATCGGTCCCGTGCGTGATCACGATCCCATCGACGTCGTCCTGCGCGAGCAGCGTGTTGACGCGTTTTGCGAGCTTGAGCCAGTAGTCGTTATTCATGTTCTCGCTGGCGATCTGGAAAACCTGCTCGCCCTTGACGTTGGCCACCGTTTTCAGTTCGGGGACGGCATTCAGGAGGGTCTCGATGCCCACCGTAGCTGCGGTGTAGCCGACCACGGTGGTGCTGCTCGCCCCGCTGCCGGCGATCGTGCCGCCGGTTGCGAGCACCATGACGTTGGGCAGTCCCGGGCCCCGCGCGTTCGCGGCTTCAAGTCCGATGAGCAGAGCGAAGAGCAAGCTCATTGCCGCGATGAAGTGATGACGCACTCGAGGTTGCCACATCTTGACGTCCCTTTCCTAGAAAGCCCTGTCGATGCGCCCCGGTTCGCTCAGCACCGTATGATCGGTCAGTCGAGAGCTCCTGTCTAGGGTGGCGGCTTTCGGATGATTTGGTCTGGACGCCGGCACTGGAAGCACAAACGCGAATGGCCGGGACAGGCCCGGCCATGACAGTGTTCGTTTGGCGATTGCCCGCTAAAGATGCAGCGAGTTCGCGACGCCTTACGCGCCCATCTCGCACTTCTTCATGAAGCTGTTCTTTGCGGCGCCGGCGAGCGGCTTGCCCTCGGCGCTGACGGCCTTGGGCGCGCAGGCGTCGGCCTTGCACTTCTTCATGAACGAGCTCTTGGCGGCTCCAGCCAAGGCCTTGCCGTCCTTGCCGACGGCCTTGCTTTCGCAGGTGTCGTCCGCGAAGGCCGAACCCGCTGCAAAAGTGGCAACGATCGCAGCCAGGAAAATCCGCTTCATCATGATTGTCTCCCTAAACCAGAAATGGCGCGCGGATTGGAGCCGGGAATCGTGGCGCAATCAAGCTGGATCAGCGCCTGCCGTCCGGTCTTCCCAGCGATTTTCCGAGCGCGGGTGCGACAGGGCCCACCGCCTGCTGCACTGCTCGCTGACCGGGCCGGGCAATCCTGCTAGCTTCGGGCGAGTTTAGCCGGAGGGAGCATCGTGACGGAGACCCTGATTGCGAACATGCCGAATGCCGCTTCCGACCGGCATTCTCACCTGGTTCGGCCGCAAGAGATGGAATGGCAAAAGACGCGCTTTCCCGGCTGCGAGGCCAAGACGCTGCTGTTCGATCGCAGCAGCGGTCTGATGACGGCCTTGATGCGCTTTGCGCCGGGTTCGGTGCTGCCCGATCACGAGCATGTCGGCGTCGAGCAGAGTTATGTCATCGAGGGCGCTCTCGTCGACAACGAGGGACCGGCCAGCGGCATCGCCTGCAAGGCCGGCGAATTCATCTGGCGCGAGGCGGGCAGCCGGCATGCCGTCTGGTGCCCGGAGGGCGCCCTGATCCTGGCGATCTTCCAGGTGCCGAACAAATTCTTCGAAGCCGACGGCCGCGTCGTCGATGCCGCCGGTCAGGACTGGGACCAGACGTGGGGGCACACCGACGCGCAACGGGCGCGGAGCACCCGATAGGCGGCTCTTCGCAGCTCAACGGCCGTCATCGATGCTTCTGACGAGCACGGTGACCTGAACGGCGATCAGCCGCCGCATCTCCTTGCCGCTTCGGGCGGTTTCGCGCAGCCCCCGCATGCCGAACACCAGGCATCGCGCCAGCACTTCCGGCTCGTCCGCTATCCCAGCGGCCTTCACCTGATCGCGGATGAGGTCGGCGACCAAACACTGGAAGTTGTCGTAGACCTTCCGAACCGCGGGGAAACGGAGGTCGAACAGATCTGCCGAATCGGGATGCGCCTCGATCAGGTCGAAGCCATGCGATCCCCAGGATTTACAGGCATGGAGCAGCTTGGCGTGAAGGCCGTCGAGGCGCGCGATGGCGGCCCTGATCTCCCGATGCTTCTGCTCGTCCATTCGCTGGATCACCGCCGCGAACACGGCATCCTTGTCGGGGAAGAGCAAATAGAGCGCCGGCCGCGACATTCCCGCCTTGGCGGCGATGTCGCCCATCGTCGTGCGGGCATGGCCGTAGCGGGAGAAGACTTCCGTCGCAGCCCCGACGGCGAGCTCTTCTTTCGAAATGCCGGAACGAGCCATGAGCCTCACGAGGGTCGGAATTGAACGTCGGCCATATTGACAAAATAACGATAATTGTCAATTTGCACAAAGCTGCATGGGGCCATGAGAGGTTCTGCGAGATGAACGATGAAGCGCGATTGAAGACTTGGAACACCTATCAGGCGGCGTGGGGACCCATCGATGAGGACGCGCGGCGTCGGCTGCTCGAGCAAAGCGTTGCCGCGGACTGCGTGTATACCGATCCGGGCTCGCAGATTGAGGGACGTGACGCCTTGATGGCGCGCATCGGTCAAACCCAGCTCAAGTTTCCTGGCGCGCATTTCAGCAATGACAGCTTCCTCGAGCACCATGATCAGGGGCTTTTTCGCTGGACGATGTATGACGGCGCCGGTGACGTGTTCGTCACGGGCGAGAGCTTCGGCCGCTTCGGCGACGACGGCCGGCTCGTTCAGGCGACGGGTTTCTTCGAGGTGCCTGCTGCCAAGGTCTGACCGCTGGCCGGCGCGGCGGTCGATCCTGCCGCTCCCGACATCATACGCCCCGCGCGAGAAGCGCCTTGAAGTCCGCCCGTGCACGCCGCGCTTCGGACCGCGCCACCTCGGAGGCGTCGCCGAGGCCGAAATAGCCGTGGATCAGGCCGGGGCCCTCATGATGCTTCACCGGCACACCGGCGGCTTCCAGCGCGCGTGCATAGGCGGCACCTTCGTCGCGCAGGGGATCGAACCAGGCGGTGGTGACGATCGCGGGCGCGACGCCGGCAAGCGACTTCGCGCGCAGCGGTGAAACGCGCCAGTCGGTGGCGTGCGAGGGATCGGCGAGATAATGGCCGCAGAACCACTCCATCACCGCGCGTGAGAGAAAGTAGCTTTCGGCATTCTCGGCGCGCGAGGGAAAGCGTGCGTTCTCGCGCGCGTCCGCATAACTCCCGAGGACGTCGGTCACGGGGTAGACCAGGAGTTGCGCCGCGAGCTTGATGCCGGCGTCGCGGCAGGCGATCGCGGTGGTGGCTGCGAGATTGCCGCCGGCGCTGTCGCCGGCAACGCCGAGGCGTTTTGCATCGCCTCCAAATTCCGCAACGCGGCCAAACACGTCGCTGACCGCGGCAAAGGCGTCCTCGAACGCACCGGGAAAGCGCGTTTCGGGCGGGCGGCGATAGTCGACGGAGACGACGACCGCGCCGGTCTCGATCGCAAGGTTGCGTGCCTGTCGGTCGTGGGTCTCGAGGTCGCCCGCGACCCAGCCGCCGCCATGGAAGAACACCACGGTCGGCGCCTGCGTGGTGCCGACCCGGTAGACCCGTGCGTCGAGCGGGCCGGCGCCGCCTTTCACCTTGATATCCGCGACGATGTCGACCGGCGGCGGCGGTATGGCCGCGCGCGAGGCAGCCAGTGCGCGCAAGGAATCGCGGGCGCTCTGTGGCGTCATCGTCGTGTGATCGCGCATCGGCAGCAGCGGAATGATCTGGGCGATGACGGGATCGAGCGGTGCGGCCATGTTGGCTTTCATGGGGATCCTCACAGGGTTCTTGGTCTTGGTTGAGGGTTAGCATAGATTTTGCGCGCCGCATCGGCAACCGCTCGCATGTGGCAATGCCGGGAATGAACGGGCAGGGAGGTCTTGAGGTGGAATTCGAAACGCTGGTCCAGTCGCGCCGCAGCGTGCGTGGCTTCAAGAACGAGCCGGTGCCGCGCGCGGTGATCGAGGCGATCATCGACAGCGCCAAACGTGCGCCGTCGTCGATGAACACCCAGCCCTGGCATGTCCACGTGCTCACAGGCGGACCGCTGGAACAACTGCGCCGACGCAACATGGAGGAAATGGTCGGCGGCGCCAAGGTCAAGCGCGACATCGTCAGCCATGGCGAATACCAAGGCGTGCACCGCACGCGGCAAGTCGACGTCGCCAAGAAACTGTTCGGCGCGATGGGAATCGCGCGCGACGACAAGCCGATGCGGCAGGACTGGGTGCTGCGCGGCTTCCGCCAGTTCGACGCGCCGGTCTCGCTGGTCTTGACCTATGACCGCGTGCTCGATCCCGGCGCGGTCTGCCATTTCGATCTGGGCGCGCTCTGCTACGGCATCGTGCTCGCGGCCTGGGACCGTGGTCTCGGTTCGGTGATCAACGGGCAGGGCATCATGCGTTCCGACATCGTGCGCGAGGTCGCGAACATTCCGAAGGACGAGGTGATCATGACCTGCGTAGCGATGGGCTATCCCGACGACAACTTTGCCGCGAACGCCGTGCGTTCCGATCGCGAGGGCAACGACGATTTCGTGCGCTACGTCGGATTCGCGGAGTAGTGCAGGCAGAGGAGATTATTCTCTCGCCTGAAATTTTTTGGTGCGGACCGCTTGGCGGCCTCTTGCAATCTCGATCGTGCGGGAGGAACAATGTGCGGACTGAAAGGTTTGATGCTGGCGCGAGGGAATTGACATGCGGCGGCTCGCTAGCCTGGTTCGACGGTTCTTCGGCCCGCGAGTGCGGCGTCCGATCGATGATGATCCAAGTCTTCCTTTCACCCCCGAAGAGTTCGGCCGGCTGATCCGCAGCGGCCGGCATGAGGACATGAAGCTGCTGGCCAACGGGCTCGCCTGCCGGTCCGTTCCGCGCCGCACCAGACATCGCGCCGCGCACTAGACTGGAGTCGAGACGGGTGTGACGCGCTTATCGCGTGAGCGCGACCTGCCTGAACGCGATCAGCAGTGCCTTCTCCAACTTTCCGCTCATCCCGCATAGGATGTCATAGGCCTCGCCGCGTGGCAGCGTCGGCTTGTAGTGCCGATACTCTATCAGGGCCGCGAAGATGTCCGAGATCGTGAGAATCCGCACGATATCGCCAATGCTCTCGGCCCCGAGCGCATCCGGATAGCCGCTGCCGTCGAGATATTCGTGATGATGCCGCACGGCATCGAGGATCTCCGGCGAGATATCGTCGTGGTCTTTCAGAAAATCGTAGCCCGCTGCCGGGTGAGTCTCGATCATGGCACGTTCCTCCGGATCGAGACGGCCGGGCTTGTCGAGGATGGCAAGAGGGATCCGGGCCTTGCCGATGTCGTGGAACATGGCCGCCGTATACAGGCGCTCCAGATCGGGCCTGCCGACGCCGAGGCTCAGGCCGAAGTCGATGGTGACGCCGGTGACGAGGAGACAATGCTGATAGGTCCCCTCGTGATGGCGCCGCACCGTCGTGAGCCATTCCGACAGGCCATGCTGGCTGATGCGATCGGCGATTTGGCGGCCGGCTTCTCTGGCGCCGTTGACGTCGATCGGCTGGCCCGATGTCACCGAGGTGAACATCGATGCGATCGCGGTCGCCGCGGTCTCGACTGCATTGTCCGGCTGCGCCGCGTGACCTGAGAAAGCAGACGCCACTTCGGCGGGCTCCGCCAGCACTGCCAGCAGCTTGATCTTGTCGATCGTTCCGGGAAGGACGAGCGTGGCCCCGAGCGCGTAGGCCTGCGAAATACTCATGTGAGAGGAGTGCTCGACCAGGAAGATGCGCTTCGTTGCCTTCGCGAGCTTTACGGCTCGTTTCTTGATGGCCGCAATGGTGCGGACGTCACGCAATTCCGCGCGGATGACGATCGCGAACGGCACCTGGGACAGCTTGGCTTCCGCGTCGAGCCGTTCGCCTGAGACGGCAAACTGCTGCTCGAGAATCGAACAGACGCTCGATAATTTGTCTGAGGAATCAGCCAGCACATGCACGAACGGGCGTGCCGCTTCCTTCTCTCGGATGCCGCCGTCGCCTTTGACGGGGCGGGATATAATTCGCGCGCTCTGCACGGTTGACCTGAATTATGCTGAGTGGATGTGACCGATGAATCCTTGGGCCTATTTGCTCTGAGCGGCAGCGGCGGCGGCGGCGGCTGCCGGTTTCCTCTTTCCGTCTACGGTGACGAAGTGCACGCCCGCCGTGGTGCCGTCGATCCAGACCAATTCGCAGCGCCGGTAGGCGAGCCCCGTCGACGACAGCAGCAGGAAGAATTCCTTGGCCCGCAGAACGTCGAGCGTGCCCTCGACTTCGATCTTCGCACCGCTTTGCGATATGTCGAGCAGAACGCAACTGCGCCGCCACGTGCCGTCCGAGCCCATCAGATTGACCGGCTGCTTGTGATCCATTTTCACGCGCTGCGCCTTGCGACCGTCGAACTTCATCGGCCAACCCCCATCTTCGCGCCGCGATTTGCCGGATCGCTCGTGTTGGCGCTTGCCGCTATTTCCCCCCATCGCACTGTCCATTGGCTGGTGGACAGAAGCAGCGTCTCGAAGATCCGTTGCGCGCGCTCGCGCTCGGCATAGGAGAGCCTTTTGCCGCTGCGGTTGCTCAGGATGGTAAGGGTGGTCTGCCAGTTCAGCCGCGAAGCCCGGCACGCCATGACCAGCCCCTCGCAATCGTCGTCGCTCACGACATGCTCGATGATTTCAAGCGGCGCCCCTGAAAGCACCGACAGCGCCGTGAACAGGTTGGCCGTCTCGCCGCGGATCGCAAAACGGTTCACCGTGGAATCATTGAGCTTGCCGATTCGGTTGAGGACGACGATCTCCGGCCTCGCGCTTGCGTAGTCGGCCCGGCAAGGCCGCTTTGGCGCAGCCGGCTCCGCTTCCGGCACCGGCGCCGCGGCGGATGGGTTGGGCGTCGCCGGTGCCTTCCGGATTGGTGGGACGGAGAGCAGCTTGCGCACGACCAGGTCGGGCGTGCCGGGCCGGAGTACCAGCGCCTTCGTGATCTCGCCGTCCTGGTCGGCCTTGGCAATCAGCGCTGCATAGGCTGCGTCGGAGAATTTCGCTCCCGGGTTCTTGATCAGGGCAAGGCAGATCGGGCCGCCGTGCTTGATCAACGCCTCGGTCACGGCCGGCGCGATGTCGCTGCGGTCGGCGATCGCGCGTCGATGCCACTCGCCACGGGAGTCAATGACAGCCTCGAGATCGGCTGCGGAAAGTGCACGCGACTTGAGCAACACAGGACATGCCACGTCCGGATTATCGTGCGAGGCGAGACGCCACAATGTTTCGGGAGGCGCGATGTCAAGCTCAGCGAGCGCCGTGCTGAGCTGGACCAGTGCGCTGGCCTCGACCCGTTCCGTCAATCGCAGCAGAACACCGTCGACCACGTTGCTGAGCAATTCCCGGCACTGGTCGCGGCTGCCAATGAGCAACTGCACCATGCCGGAGAGAATGCGTGCGCAACGCTCCGCCGGGCACGTTGCGACCGTCTCTTCCAATTCAGCAAGAATATCAGCAGGCGAATTTGCCATCATGGCAGGGGCCTGACTCAAAATTAATTTGGACTATCGAACTGCGCCTATTCCGCTCGACAAACGTTAATTTGAAATTTGGATTTTGCTCGTCTAGGTATATGTGCACCGCAGGCCACACGGGAAACGCTATCGAAAATTGGCGAGATTTGATGCGTCGCCTTGTCCTTGGACTTCGACGCTCGCCAACTGGTCAGCATAGTTCGAAGTGATTCTTTCAGACTTAAGGGGACACCGGAACGGGGAAGTTGGGCCAGCATCGTCGCCGGACGCGCGTGTGTTGCGATGCGAAGTCACATTGCCATGAACAGAAGTGATGATGCGCCGACGCTGGCGCCGAAGGTATTTCGTTTCACCGACGTCGATGAATTTCGAAGTGCCATACGAGGCCTGAACTTCGAGTTCACGCCTTTCGTACGGAGGATTTCGGCCGAGCAGACCATTCTGTCGCTGCCCGGCTGCGACGTGAATCTGACGCGGGCATTTCCGCGGGTCGTCGACGCACAGCTCGTCGAGAATTGTACGGCGATCGGATTCACGATGGACGATTTGGACGTCCCGGTTCGATTCAACGGCACGCAGCGCACACGACCCGTCATCGTCATCGGCAATGGCGGCGCGGCTTACACCACCATCGAGGAGGTGCAGCGGCAAATCGCCTCGGTGGTGTTCAGGCCGGAGGTGACGGATCGCGGTTGGCCACAAGCAGCCTTCTGCTTCAACATCTTCGAAACGACCGCGGCGGGCTTGAACCGGCTCCGCGGTGTGGTTCGGGAGGTGCTGGCAGCCGCTTCGGAGCCGGTCGATGCGCCCGACGTGCCGCTGAAGGCGGCCGCCATGAAGGAGACCCTGCTCGGCGCTGTGGACGCAGTTTTCGAAAGCATCGTTCCTGCGCGATGGACCCTGCGCCCCAATGACGAGCGCAACTTCAAGGTCTTTCAGGACATCCGCGCGCTGCTTTCCGACGACCTCTCGCAGCCCATCTACAGCGACGAGATCGCGCGCAAGCTCGGTCTGTCCGTTCGCACCATGCACGACGTCGTCCGCCGCTATCGCGGCATGAGCCTGCACCGCTACTTGCGCCTGCGGCGGCTGTGGCTGGTGCGCCAGCGGCTGCTCGCCGGTGCCGACAGCGTCAAGGCCGTTGCGCTGGCGTTCGGCTTCTGGCATCTCGGCGACTTCTCCAGAAGCTATCGGGACCAGTTCGGCGAGACACCGTCGCAAACGCTTGAATGCGGACGGCGAACCTAGCCGTCAAAACGTTGAGGCCGGTCTGATGATCCGTGCTATACTACCGGTTATGAGCAATCGCATCCTCGTCCTCTACGGTTCCTACCGTTCCGACCGCATGGGCATCCGCCTTGCGAATTTCGTCATCGATCGCCTGCGCGCCCGCGGCGACGACGTCGTGTTGATCGACGCCAAGGCGATCGGCCTGCCGATGCTCGATCGCATGTACAAGGAATATCCCAAGGGCACCGCACCCGAGGCGCTGGAGAAGCTGGCCGGAGATATCCGCGGCGCGGATGGTTTCGTGTTCGTCACTGGCGAATACAATTGGGGAATCCAGCCCGGCCTGAAGAATCTTACCGACCACTTCCTCGAGGAGTGGTTCTGGCGTCCAGCCGCGATCGTGAGCTACTCGGCCGGCCGCCTGTCCGGCGCACGCGCCTCGACCGCCTGGCATGGCACGTTGTCGGAGATGGGCATGGTGGTGGTGTCGAGCACCATCGGCGTCGGCCCGATCGCTCAGACGCTGTCGGAGGCGGGCGAGCCAATCGGCGAGGGCGGCAAGGCGCTGGAACGCTCGTTCCCGCGCTTCGCCGACGATCTCGCCTGGTGGATCGAGGCCGCCAAGGCGCAACGGGCGCGCAAGGCGCCGCCTTATTGACAGCCCCGTATTGACGGTCCCGTAGCCCGGATGGAGCGAAGCGCAATCCGGGGCCGTCGGTGTTTGCGGCACGATTCCCGGATTACGCTTTCGCTCCATCCGGGCTAGGAAGCTGCGCGTTTGCCGCGCTTACGCCGACCTGACCTCACCGAGGAAGCGGTCGAACTGTCCGGCGAGATCGCGTGACTGGGTCGAGAGCTGCTCGGCTGCGCCCAGCACCTCCCGCGCGGCCGTACCGGTGTCGTCGGCGGCGCGCTGCACGCCCGATATGTTGGTGTTGACCTCCTGGGTGCCGCGCGCGGCCTCCTGGACGCTGCGGGCGATCTCCTTGGTCGCCGAGCCCTGTTCCTCGATCGCGGCCGCAATCGCGGTGCCGATCTGGTCGATCTCGCCGATCACGTCGGCGACGTTGCGGATCGCGGTCACGGTCTCGTCGCTCGCGGCCTGGATCGCCGAAATCTGCTCGGAAATTTCGGTGGTGGCCTTGGCGGTCTGGCCCGCCAGCGATTTCACCTCGGCAGCAACCACCGCAAAGCCGCGGCCGGCCTCGCCGGCGCGGGCGGCCTCGATGGTCGCGTTCAGCGCCAGCAAATTGGTCTGCTCGGCGATGCTCTGGATCAGCGTCACGACGTCGCCGATCTTCTGCGCGCCCTCGGCCAGCGCGCGGGCGGTGTCGCCGGTGCGGCGGGCGTTGTCGACGGCGCGGGCCGCGATCTCAGTGGATTGGGCCACTTGACGGCCGATCTCCGAGATCGAAGAGGTCAGCTCTTCGGTGGCGCTCGCGACGGTCTGCACGTTGCTCGATGTCTGCTGCGAGGCGGCGGCGACGACCGCGGCCTGGCTGTTGGTCTGGGCCGCCGTCGAGGTCATCGACTGCGCCGTGCTTTCCATGGTGGAGGAGGCTTTCGACAGTCCGCCGACGAGCTCGGTGACCTTGGCTTCGAACGCGCGGGTGATCCCGTCGAGCGCCTGTGCGCGGCGCATCTTGCCGTCGTTCTCGGCCTGCTTCTCCGCCGCGAGGCTGTCGGCCCGGATCATGTTGTCCTTGAAGACCCGGACAGCCGCGGCCATCGCGCCGATTTCGTCGGAACGCTCGGCGCCGGGAATCTCTTCCGCGACCTCGCCGTCGGCAAGCCGCGACATCCGCGTCGTCAGGTTGACGATCGGAGCGCAGACCCGGCGGCGGACCGTGACGATGAGGCCGGCGCTGGCGATCAGCACGGCGAGGAGGCCCGCGAGTGCGATGGTGAAGCTGGTGTGGGCCGCAGTGGAAGCACCGGCGAGAATCTGTTCGGCGTTGTCGTAGAAGGCGTCGCGGACCTCGATGATGGTGCTGAGGCCGCGCTGCGTGGCGGTGTAATAGGTGTCCATGTCGTGTTCGTACTTGCCGCTGACCGCACCCTCCTTCACCAGCTTGAGCTCGCGGCCGAACTCTTCGATGTAGATCGCGTTGAATTTTTCCAGCGCCGCGGCGACGTTAGCCGGCGTTGCGGGATTGCCACGCAACTCCAGCAGCGACATCACGATCTGATCGTTGCGGCCCTGCGAGCGGCTGATCTCGGCCTTCTCGGTGTCGGTCGCTGGCTTCTTGCCCCCGACGAGATTCTTATGCAGGCTGGAGTTGAAGCCGCCCACGTCGCGCAATGTCATCGCGATGTTGGCGTAGCTGGCCTGCCGATAGGCATCGCCGTTGAGGATCGCCATGCGGCGGACCTGCTCGTTGAGCAGCGCGGTCACGCCGGCGTTAAGAACGGCGTTGTCGGCAACGATCTTCTTGGCAGCGTCCTTGCGCGCCTCAGGCGGGCCCGACATCGCCTTGTCGATGGCCTCGCGCAGTGCGGTGAACTTCGAGTTGATGGCGTCGATGTTGCCGCCGGTCGTGTTGCCGTCGTCAAACGGGCCGGGCAGGTCTTTGCGCAGCGCGTTCATCGTGTCGCGGGCGGCATCGGTCTGCTTTCGCAGCTTGCCCTGCTCGGCAAGCAGCGCCGGGTCGACGGCGGGAGGGCCATACAGGATGTTGGTGGAAAAGCCGCGCTCGGGATTGAGGTAGCGCGGGATGTCGCTGACGGCCCGGACGATCGCCAGCCGCCCCTGAGCTTCGGTGATCCGCTCCATCGTCTGGTATTTCGTCACGGCGACGTAGACGGCGAGGCCGCCGCCCACAGTCGAGAGCGAAACGATGGCGGTGGTCAGGAGCGTACCGATTTTCATGATTCTGTCCGGCAACTGGCGCGGGAAACTATTTGCACGGACAATAGGCAGGCGATGTTAATCCCGGGTTTACGCTGGTGGCCGCGACCACTTGGGCCGTCGGTCGAGGGCCGCAAGGATATCGAGCGTTGCCTGATCGCGCTCGCCCAAGAAATACCGGGCGAGCGCCTCGTCGAAAACGGGCTCATCCGACACGGCGCCGAACAGCGTCATCGACGAGCGGAATTTGGCGTCATCGGGCGCGCCGAGGATGGCGTTGATGCTCCGGCCTTCGACAGCGAGCACAAGGCGGGTGCATTCGATCAGGCGCGGACCGAGGATGGGGTGGGCGAGGTAGGCGCTGGCCTCGGCGCGGGAGGCGATGGCGTAGCGCTGCGACATGGCGCTGAAGCCGAGGCCGGCGATTTGGGGGAAGACGAACCACATCCAGTGGCTCTGCTTTCGGCCCCCGGTCAGCTCCTCCTGGATGTCGCCATAGACCGGGTCCTGGGCCCGGACAAAGCGTTCCAGATCGAACGGATCAGTCATAATATACCTTGGGATACCCCGGAATGGCTTGCCGGAGCCTTGCCAGACCCTTGCCAGACCCCTGCCGGCCCCGATTATGCCTAACTTTTGGCTCCCAATGTGGTAGCTGGTATAGAATCTCCGGGTGGGGGTGGGTCCCCCCGGGGGTCGATTTTGGGGAGCTGATGGTTTCCGACCGGGCACAAGCCGAGAGGCTATTGTCGCGCCGCCGTATTGGGCGAGCCGAGACGATATTGCTGTCTCTGGCCGCCGTCGCGCTGGCGCTGGGCGCCGCCGCCTGGGTCGCGGACATCGGCGGCTCGGCCTCGCTTGTCACCGCCGCACTGCCGCCGGCCAATGCCCCTTCATTCGATGATCGTTTCGCTTCGGCATCGGGCAGCCCGCCCGCCCGCGAGCTCGGCCTGCGGACGCTGGAGCGCTCGGCAGTGAGTGCAGTCCAGCTCAAGCTGCGCGACGCCAAGGCGATGCTCGCCCAGAAGCTCCAGGGCGACGACTGGCGCTCGACCCTGACCGACGACGACCGGCACATTTCCGAAGAGGCGAGACTTTCGCAGCGTGTTGACGCGATCCCGATGCCGCGCTCGCGCCCGCCCCAAGCCGACATCTCTGCCCAGATCGCCTCGAGCCAGGCCTATGCCGAGACCAACCCCCGGGTCGACAACCGCAACTTCTTCGAAAAATTCACCGACAAGATCAGGCTGGCCTCGCTGACGCCCGACAGCGGCCTGTTCGGCAAGGCGCCCGATCTCGCCGCGCTCGGTTACGATTCGCGCACCGCGGTCTACGACATCTCGGCCAAGGCGCTTTACCTGCCGAGCGGCCTCGCGCTGGAAGCGCATTCGGGCATGGGCGCGCTGATGGACGACCCGGAGCACGTCGACCAGCGCATGGTTGGCGCCACCCCGCCCGCGACCTACGACCTGAAGCCGCGCGAGAAACTGTTTCACGGCGTCCGCGCACTGCGCTTGACGCCCACCGAGGGCACCAGCGCGCTCGGCCGCGTCGGCTTGCTCACCCATAATTACATGCTCGGGCCCCGTGGCGACTCCAACGGTTGCGTTTCGATCAAGGACTATGATCGATTCATGAAGGCCTACGACAACGGTGAGTTCAACCGTCTGGTCGTGGTGCCCCGGCTGACCCCGTCGGCGACTGCCTCGCAGCGCGCGAGCACTGAGTCCTGATATCTGCGCCTGATATTTGCCTGCTACGGCGGGGCTGCCGTTTTCCCTTCGTTAAGCCGTCATCGTCCAGAAGCAGCCCATGAGTGATCCGCAAAATTCCGAGACCCCGCTGCGCACGACGTTCAAGATCAAGCTGAACGGCGACACGCTGGCGATTGCGACCGTCGGCCAGGCCTATCAATTCCTCACCAACTTCAAATCGGTCGAGTGGATGGAATTCCGCTCGTTGCATGAAGACGCGGTCGCAGCGCTCGAAGGCGCCGCCGAGAACGCCATGCTCGTCGTGCAGGCGACCAACGCCGTGCGCGCGCTGTTTGTCAGCGCCAAGCTGCTCTGAGAGCGACACGGCAAATATTTGGGGAGATTCCCGGATTGCGCTGCGCTCCATCCGGGCTACCGCTCACGGCTTGGACTCCGCTATAGGGACAGGCAATGGTCTGCGAAGATCGCGCTCAAGCCGATACGTTGAAACATAGTTCAGGGAGAGACCCATCATGAAACGCCGTACATTTCTCAAGGGAGGCGCGCTCGCCGGCGCGACGACGCTGGTTGCCGCACCCGCGATTGCGCAGAGCGCGCCCGAGATCAAATGGCGCCTGACGTCGAGCTTCCCGAAGTCGCTCGACACCATCTACGGCACCGCGCAGACTTTTGCGAAATATGTTGCCGAGGCCACCGACAACAAATTCCAGATCCAGACCTTTGCGGCCGGCGAGCTCGTCCCCGGCCTGCAGGCGCTCGATGCGGTCAGCACAGCCTCTGTCGACATGGCGCAGACCCCGCTCTATTTCTACATCGGCAAGGAGCCGGCGCTGGCCTATGCGACCGGCGCGCCATTCGGCATGAACCATCGCCATCAGGAGTCCTGGTGGCATTTCGGCGGCGGCGCCGACCTTACCAACGAGGCGCTGAAGCCGTTCAAGGCGCATGCGATCCTCTGCGGCAATTCCGGCACCCAGATGGGCGGCTGGTTCCGCAAGGAGATCAAGACCGTCGACGATCTCAAGGGCCTGAAATTCCGCATCGCCGGCATGGGCGGCCATGTGCTGGCGCGGCTCGGCGTGGTGCCGCAACAGATCGCGGGCGGCGATATCTATCCGGCGCTGGAGAAGGGCACGATCGACGCGGTCGAATTCGTCGGCCCCTATGACGACGAAAAGCTCGGCTTCCAGAAGGTCGCCAAATACTACTACTTCCCGGGCTGGTGGGAGGGCGGCGCCATGCTGCACATGATCGTCAACGACGAGAAGTGGGCGTCGTTGCCCAAGCAGTACCAGTCGATCGTCAACCAGGCCGCGTCGGCCGCGGGCGCCTGGATGCTCGAGAAATACGACAGCGTGAATCCGGCGGCGCTGAAGCGGCTGATCGCCAATGGCGCGGAGCTGAAGGCGTTTCCGCAGCCGGTGCTGGAGGCCTGTTATGCCGCGACCCAGGACCATCTGAACGAGCTCGCCACCAAGAGCGACCTGTTCAAGCGCACCAAGGAAAGCCACGACGCCTATATGAAGGAGCTGCTGTTCTACACGCAGATCGCGGAGAATTTTTACGACAATTATCTGCTCGGCAAGATGCGCAACAAGGCTTGAGTGCGCAAAACTCCCGTAGGGTGGGCAAAGGCGCACTTGCGCCGTGCCCACCACTGCTTGCTTGACTCGCCATGGTGGGCAGGCTTCGCTTTGCCCACCCTACAGCATCTATCGTGCGGTAAATTAAGCCGCGCCCAGCCCGAGCTTCTCGTAAATCCGCCGTGCATAGGCGCCGAATGCGTCCGTCGTCTTGAGCGGAAGGTCACGCGGGAAGGGCAGGTCGATCGGGAAATAATCGGCCATCTTCGCCGGGCCTGCTGTCAGCACAGCGCAGTGCGATGACAGGAACACGGCCTCCTGGATCGAGTGGGTGATGAAGATGATGGTCTTGCCGCTCTCGCGCCAGATCCGCAGCATCTCCAAGTTCATCTGCTCGCGGGTCAAGGCGTCGAGCGCGCCGAACGGCTCGTCCATCAGGATCAGTTTCGGGTCGTGAATGAAGGCGCGCGCGATGGCGGTGCGCTGCTGCATGCCGCCGGACAACTCTCGCGGATATTTCTGCTCGTAGCCGGCAAGTCCCACCAGATTGAGCAGATCGCGCGCCCGCTCGCGCGCGGCCTTGATGGGAAGGCCGACGATCTCCGCCGGCAGCAGCACGTTGTCCAGGATCGTCCGCCATTTCAGCAGCAGCGCCTGCTGGAATACCATGCCGATGTCGCGGGTCGGATCGAACGGGCTTTTGGCATTGCCGATCTTCACCGTGCCGCCGTCGGCGTCGTGCAGGCCGGCCAAAATCTTCATCACCGTGGTCTTGCCGCAGCCGGATGGGCCGACCAGCGAGACAAGCTCACCCTCCTGCACGTCCATGGTGACGTCGGACACCGCCAGGAATTCGGCTCCGCCGCTGCGATACACCTTGCGGACGCCTTGCAGGCTGATGAAGGGGTTTGAGCTCATGCCAGCCATTTGTTCAAGTTTGCGGCCACGAACGCGTCGTCGCTGAGGTCGGAATGCTCGCGAGTGACGCGGTCGATCTCATCCTTCTGGCCGTGGCTAAGGCCCTCGTTCGGATCGAGGCACCACAGGCCCTGCATCAGGCTCTGTCGTCGCAGCACCTCATGGCAGCCGGCGATGCAGCCGTGAAAATTGTTGGCGACGTCGAAGAATGCGCTGTTGCAGTCGGTGACGCGGGCATCGAGCGCGAGCAAATCGGCCGGGACGCTGTCCTTGTGCCGTGCCGCTCTGCAGCGCTCGAACTGTTTTATGGCGCTCGCGGTCCAAACCGACCAGTGGCCGAGCAGTCCGCCCTTGAAATAAGTGCGCGTGGTGATTCCGTTGTCACGGAGGTCGAACGGCAGCATCAGATCGAGCAGGATGTGGTCGTCATTGCCGGTATAGAGCGCAACGCGGTCGAGCGCGCCGGCCGCCGCGACGCCGCGCAGAACATCAAGGGTCCTGTAGCGGTTGAAGGGCGCGATCTTGATCGCGATGACATTGTCGATCGAGGCAAAACGCTGCCAGAACCGGCTCGACAGGACCAGGCCGCCGACGGCCGGCTGAAGATAGAAGCCGACCAGCGGAATTTCGGCAGCGACCGCTGCGCAATGCGCGATGATCTCGTCCTCCGACGCGCCCTTCATCGCAGCGAGACTGAGGAGCCCTGCGTGGTAGCCGATGTCGCGCGCGGTGCGGGCTTCGATGGTGGCCTGCCTGGTCGGACCGGCGAGGCCCGCGACCAGCGCCAGCGGACGCTTGGTCCAGTTCGCCGCAGTCTCGGCGGCGAGTTCGAGCACGGGACGGTAGAGGCCGACATCGCGGATCGCAAACTGCGTGGTGTGCACGCCGACCGCAAGGCCGCCGGAGCCGGCGTCGATGTAATAGCGCGTCAGCGCGCGCTGATGCTTTGTGTCGAGCTGGCGTTCGGCGGTGAGCGCGAGGGGATGCGCCGGCAGCACGGTGCCGTCGGCGATCAGCTTGCGGATCTCGCTGTTGATCTGGCTGTGGTGCATGATGTCCTATCCGAATTCGGGGCCGGCGACGGCGAATGGCATTTCTTCACCTGTGGCAGTGGCGGGGCCGAACCGCATGCGCTGGAACGGACGTTCGATGCTCCAGCCCGATGCGGTCAATCCTTCAGGGAACCCAGGTTGCGACGCGACGGCGTCGAGCAGCAGCGGGCCGGTTTCCGATCGCGCGATGGCATCGACCAAGGTCAGCGCGGCTGCGGCGTCGTCGGCAAAAAGCGGGCCGATATGGCGCGCCGTGCGTCCGTCGCGAACCAGCGCGATGGCGCCGCTCGCGGAGACGATGCGTGAGCCGGGCCGCTGCGCAAAGGCAGAGAGCAGGGCGGTTCGATCGAGGCCCGTAGCGCGCCGGTCACGCGCGCGGAGCGCGTCGAGCGGCGCGGATGAAGGTGCCTGCTCCGACGTTGAAGCGGATTTCACCAGCCTGAGGCGGCGCAACTGCAGGGTCGGCGTGAACCCGAGCGGCCCATAGACGGCGGCACCATCCGGCGTCGCGTCGAGCCAGCTCGTCAGGTTGCGTTTGCCTGCCGTCGCCAGGCAGGCGTCGACGAGCCGCGTGGCGAGACCGCGCCGGCGGTGGCTTGCCGTCACCAGCACCATGCTGATCCAGGCGTTGTTGCCGGGGTAGGGCAAGAGCGCCGCGGTCGCGACCAGTTGCGTGCCATCACGGATGCCGAACACGATGCCGTCGCTTAGGAAAAAGCGCCAGTCGTCTTCATTCTGGTTCCAGTGCGCCTCTGTCGAGAGCGCGAGGCCTGCCGCAGCATCCTCGACGCCAAGCCGGATGACGCGCGGAGCGTCAGTAGCGTCCATCGCGCACCTCGTATTTGGTGGGCTTGCCGAGGCTCGGCATGGCGCGGGAGATCCAATCCGCGGTCCAGGCGATCAGCTGCTCGGTGTCGACGACCGGCAGGCCGAACAGCTCGACTGCCTTGGACGTGTCGGTCAGCCATGCCGTCGGCTGTTCGTTTCCTGTCAGGACCGGCGCGCGGCCGAACCTGGCGCCGAATCGTGCTGCGAGGTCGCGCACCGCCAAAATCTCGTGGCCGCTGACATTGATCGGCGAGGTCGGCGCCGTGCAATGCGCGAGACAGCGCAGCGCCTGGGACGAGGCATCGCCCTGCCAGATGAAATTGACGTGGCCGATGCTAACATCGATCGGAGTGCCCGTGAGCACTTTCAATGCGATGTCGTGGAGGACGCCATAGCGCATGTCGATCGCGTAGTTGAGGCGGAACAGCCGCCCGGGCGTTCCGAGCTTGCGCGAAAAATACTCGAACATGCGCTCGCGGCCGACGCAGGATTGGGCGTACTCGCCGGGCGGGTTCGGCGCCATGTCCTCGCTCGAGCCTTTGCCGTCGACGGGAACGAAGGGATAGATGCAGCCGGTCGAGAACGCCACGATCCGCGACGACGGGAAGGCCTGCGCGACCAGCGCCGGCACGTGCGCATTCATCGCCCAGGTCAGCGACAGATCGCCCTCCGCGCCGAATTTGCGGCCGGCCATGAAGATGATGTTGGGCGCCTTCGGCAGTGCCTGAATCGCGGTCTCGTCCATCAGGTCGCAATTGATGGTCTCGACGCTACGCGCGTGCAGCCAGTCCTTGACGCCGGCGTCGCTGAAGCGGGCGACGCCAATGACGCGGCGATCGGGCGCTGCGGCTTTGGCCAGCCCCGCCAGCGTCGGCCCCATCTTGCCGGCGACGCCTAGGATCATGATGTCGCCTTCGACCCTGGCGAGGTCGTCGATCAAAGCCTGCGTCGGCCGGCACAGGAGATCGTCGAGCGCGGCGATATCAGGGATGGTCTTCGGCAGTGTCTGGCGGGTGAGGAGCATGGTTTTGGTCCTTGGTCTTGGCTCTGCCGTTTCAAGTCGGTGTTGCGTCACCGACCACGAACATGCGTTCGAGGACGAGCACGAAGCCGTAAAGCGCGACGCCGAGCAGCGTCAGCAGCACGACGGCCATCACCATCGCGGGCGTGTCGAGCGACGACTGCACCTGGATCATGAGGTAGCCGAGCCCGCGCTCGGAGGCGATGAACTCGCCGACGATGGCGCCGGCGACAGCGAGGATGGCGCCGACCTTCATGCCGGAGAATATGTATGGCAGCGATCCCGGCAGCTGGATCTTGCGGAACAGCGTCCAGCGCGAGCCGCGCAGCGATTTGACGAGATCGAGCAGATCCGGCTCGACCTCGCGCAAGCCGCGCGCGGTGGTGAGCAGGATCGGAAAGAAGCAGATGCTGAAGGCGATCAGGATGTTCGGCACGATGCCGTAGGAGAACCAGACGATGAGGAGCGGGCCGAGCGCGACCTTCGGAATCATGTTCAGCGTCACGAACAGCGGCAGCAGCACGAGGCTGAGCAACGGCGCCCAGCTGAAGATGACGGCAAACGTGACGCCGACGAATGCGCCGAGCGCAAAGCCGCCGAGGATCTCGATCGCGGTCACCAGCGTATTGGCGCCCCAGGCGTAGCTCGCGGTTCCCAGCGTCTGGATCGTCGCGAGCGGCGAGGGCAGGATGAACTTCGGCACGTGGAAGGCGTCGACCAGGACCTGCCAGAGCACGAGCACGGCGAGGTGCACGATCAGGACGATCGCAAAGCTGCGCGTATTGCGGGCGCCGTCTCCTGTCACCGGTTGCTCCCTGTTGCAGCGGCCACCTTGCCGCTGGTCGCAAGCCTAACCGGCCTTGAGGGAAGTTTCAACCAGTTGGTTGATTACGGCCGGAGCGAATGTAGCACGAGATCGGCGACGTGCCGGCGGCGGGCGCGGCGCGCGGCCCGGCTTGACAGGTCCTTGCCGAAGATCGCCGACAGCGTCGGCGTGTTTGAGAGATAGAAATAGCTGAGGCCCGCGATGGAGATATAGAGCTGGATCGGGTCGATCCCCTTGCGGAACATGCCGGCGCGGACGCCCTCGTGAAGGATGTGGGACACGCTCTTCACCAACGGCGAATGCATCGCCTCCAGCCGCGTCGAGCCGCGGACGTGGCGGGCACCGCCGCGGTTCTCGTCGTTCAGAAGCACGATGAAATCGGGGTTTGTTGCGAGGTAATCGAACGAGGCCTCGATCAGTTTCCGGATCGCCTTTTCCGGGGGCAGGCCTTCGAGATTGAGCTGGCGCTCCTGTTCGCGAATATCGGCGTAAACCCATTCGAGGACGGCAAGATAGAGCGCGTCCTTGTCGCCGAAGTAGTGGTAGACGAGCTGCTTGTTGACGCCGGCGCGCTCCGCGATCTCGTCGACACGGGCGCCGGCAAAGCCGTGCCGGGCGAACTCCTCGCGCGCCGCGGTGAGCAGCTTCTTGCGGGTGGCGACCGGGTCGCGCCGCTGCGGCACGGTGTCGCCTGAACGTTTTGCGGGCATTTCCAACCAAACAGTTGACAAGTTGAGGGCGGCCTTGTTGCATTGGTATCCTCACAGGGGGAGAGCGACAAGCCGGGTCGCGGGCAACGAGGAGAGATGCGATGAAGCGTTTGCAGGCGGCGGGCTCGGCCCTGGCTGTAGCCCTGATGCTCGGTTCACCGGCGATGCCGGCGAACGCGGGTGAGGCGGTCAATCTGATCCTGAACTGGGCGCCGACGGCCGATCACTCGCCCTATTATTACGCCAAGGCACAAGGCTGGTACGAGAAGGCGGGCATCGATCTGACCATTGAGGTCGGCAAGGGCTCCGGCGTCTCCGCCGCCAAGGTCGGCTCCGGCGGTTCGCCCTTCGGCGTCGCCGATCTCGCCACCATGCTGGTGGCGAAGAGCAAGGGGGCTGATGCTGTGGCCGTGATGAGCGTCTACGCCAACACCGGCCAGACCTTTTACTGGCTGAAGAGCTACGGCGTAAACGGGGTGAAGGATTTTGCCGGCCACAAGATCGGTAATCCGCCCGGGGACGCCTCGCGCGTGATGTGGCCGGCCTTCGCCAAGGCCGCAGGGCTTGCACCCGACTCCGTCGGCTTCGTCAATGTCGGGCCGACCGCGAAGATCGCCGCGCTGAAGAGCCATACCGTCGACATCATCAGCGACTTCTACAACGAGCACGATTTGAAGGTGATCGAGTTCGGAAGCGATCTCGGCTACGTCAACTGGAAGGACATCGGGCTCAATCCTTACGGCAATTCGCTGATCGTCAACGGCGGCTATCTGCAGAAGAACCCGAAGCTGGTTGAGGAGTTCGTGCGGGTCACGCAAAAGGCCTTCGCGACCTGCGTCGCCGACGCCGCGCCCTGCCTGAAGGCCTTGCTCGATCAGGTCTCCGGTCTCGACAAGGAGAACCAGGAGCGCCAGTGGGAGCGCATCAAATTCCTGATGACCGACGAATTCACGACGACGAAGTCGCTCGGCTGGATCGACGGCGAGCGGATGAAGAAGGATTACGAGCTGGTCCAGACCTATCTCGGCATGGAAAAGCCGTTCGATGTCACGACGGCGTTCACGACGAAGATGCTCGATCCCGCCATCAAGATGGACGCGAGCAAGGTGAAGAAGTAGGGCGGCTTCCTTATCGTCGTCCCGGCGAAAGCCAGGACCCATTACCCCAGGGCGTGGTTTGGCGAAGACTTGTGGTTCGGTACTCCCACCGTCCGCATCGATGGATTCCGCGGTATGGGTCCTGGCTTTCGCCAGGACGACACCGGAGATCTGGGGCGGCTGCCCGTCGCCGAGGGCCACGGCCCGACGCCCGCCCCACCTAACCCCACGGAGAAATTAACCGGCCATTAACCATATCGGCGGCATCGTTAACCATTCAATAACAGGGAACGAGTCGGCCGCTATGGAGGCTGCAGTAAAACCTCAACGCCAAATGGTGCGCCTGCGCGGGCGCTCCTATGTGGCCTTCGTATTCGTGCCGACGGTTCCCATCCAGGACTGGCTGCAGGAGATCGATACCACCATCGCGCGCTCGCCGGGCTTCTTCGCCGGCCGCCCCGTGGTGATCGACCTGTCCTCGGTCGATCTCAGCCAATCCGGCATCGGCCATCTCCTCACCAGCCTTCAGGACCGCAACATCCGCGTGCTCGGGATCGAGGGCGTGGAGGAGAGCCGGCTGACCCCCATGATGCCGCCGCTGCTGTCGGGCGGGCGGAGCTGCGTCATCGAACCGAGCGCTCCGAAGAAGCCTGAGGCGAAGGTCGAGACCAAGCCGACCTCCCTGCTGCTCGAAAGCCCGGTGCGCTCCGGCCAGACCGTAATCTTCCCCGAAGGCGACGTCACCATTCTCGGCTCGGTCGGCTCCGGCGCCGAAGTCGTCGCCGGCGGTTCCATTCACATCTACGGCGCGCTGCGCGGCCGTGCCATGGCGGGCGTGAACGGTCACACGAGCGCACGTATCTATTGTCAGAAGATCGAGGCCGAACTGCTTGCAATCGATGGCTTTTACCAGACCGCCGACGATATCGACGCGGCCCTGCGCGGCAAGCCGGCTCAGGCCTGGCTCCAGGGCAACACCATGCGAATTACTGCGCTGAACTGACCAGAAGGAGATTTCAGAGATGGCCAAGGTACTGGTCGTGACATCAGGCAAGGGGGGCGTCGGCAAGACGACGACGACCGCCGCGCTGGGAGCTGCGCTCGCGCAACGCGGCGAAAAGGTTGTCGTCGTCGATTTCGACGTCGGCCTGCGCAACCTCGACCTCGTGATGGGCGCCGAACGCCGCGTCGTGTTCGACCTCATCAACGTGGTGCAGGGGGTCGCAAAGCTGCCGCAGGCGCTGATCAAGGACAAGCGGCTGGAGAACCTCTGGCTGCTGCCGGCCTCGCAAACCCGCGACAAGGACGCGCTGACCGAAGAGGGCGTGGGCAAGGTCATCGAGGATCTGCGCAGTCGTTTCGACTGGGTGATCTGCGACAGCCCGGCCGGCATCGAGCGCGGCGCCTCCATGGCGATGCGCTTTGCCGACGAAGCCGTGATCGTCACCAATCCCGAAGTCTCCTCGGTGCGCGATTCCGATCGCATCATCGGCATGCTCGATTCCAAGACGGTGCGGGCCGAGAAGGGCGAGCGGGTCGAGAAGCATATTCTCATCACCCGCTATGATCCCTCGCGCGCCGCGCGCGGCGAGATGCTGACCATCGAGGACATCCTCGAGATCCTCGCAACGCCCTTGCTCGGCATTATCCCGGAGAGCCAGGACGTGCTGCGCGCATCCAACGTCGGCACGCCTGTAACGCTGTCGAACGCGGAAGGCGCACCGGCGCGGGCCTATATCGACGCGGCGCGACGGCTGTGCGGCGACACTGTGCCGATGCAGGTGCCGACCGAGCGCAAGGGCTTCATGGACCGCCTGCTGCGACGGAGGGCCGCATGAGCATGGGTCTGCTTCGGCTTCTTCGCGGCAACAAGGCCTCTGCACCCGTCGCGCGCGAACGGTTGCAGATCCTGCTTGCCCATGAACGCGGACTGCGCGGCCAGCCCGATCTGCTCGGTGTGCTGCGTGAGGAAATTCTCGCGGTCGTCTCAAGGCACGTCACGCTGGACCCGACCAAGGTCATCGTCCGGCTCGATCGCGGCGACGAGGTCTCGACCCTCGAGGTCGATATCGAGGTGCCCAACGATTTCGAGCGCAGGCGCGCGGCAGTCGGGTAGGGACCTCGGCCGCGACGCTTCAAAATTTGGGGTGGGTGAGAAGGCGGTCCGCTGGGCATAGCGGGCCGCCTTTTGCGCGCCGATCGGAACGCTGCGGAACGAGGTCAGGGGCTCAATCGTTGTGAACAACCCGCGGCGGCGCGATGCACCGCGGTTTCGTCAAACGGGAGAACGCCCATGATGACCGAGGTCCAGGTCCACACCGTCGCGCGCCAGATGCTGGAACAGCATGGTTTTGCGGCGATCGCGAAGGCCGCTGAACAGGCCAGGGCCTGCGAGGGCCGCGGCGAGGGCGATGAGGCCAAAGAGTGGCGTCACATCGCCGACGCGATGAAGATCATACGCGGCCCGCACCAGAGCTGACACTCCCGCGCGCTCAACGCTCCCCGCGGTCGGCGCCCTGCGGCGACGTGCGATTCTGTGTCGGCTGGGAGCGCTCGCCCGTCTCCTTGCAGGGGAGCGGCTCCCACGAGCCGTCCGGCGCCTGCTGATAGGCGCTGCACGATGACGACGAGGTCGGTTTGTCCTCGCCCTTTTGGGCATCGGAATTCTTCGCCAGCACGGGCGCAGTCAGCACCGCCGCGACGGCAAACGCGACGGCGAGAAGGACATGGTTGATCCGCATGGGGCTCCCCTGTTCGAGTTTCGAAGAGAGCCGCATGCTGGCGAGGAATGTGACGATTATTGGCCGAAGCAAAAGTTCCGGCGCGGCGTGCTTAACGCCACGTGAGAACCCTAGCCGCCCTTGCTGCGGATCAGGCCGGCGAGGTTGGTCTTCTGGGCCTCGCACCAGCTGGGCATGCCGAGGCGGCGTTGGTTGAGGTCGGTCGCCTGGGTGGCCACCGCGACTTCGGCCATCAGATCGTCGTCCTGCTTCTCGCCCATCTTGCCGCCGGTGTGCATCCAGGCGATCGCCTTGCGGACCTTCTCGGTGGTGCCCTCGGGCAGCTGCATCTGCTCCGCCTTCTGCACCAGATCCTGGTAGACGACATCCGTGCCGGGACATTCGACCTTGGCGGCGAAGGCCTGCAAGACCAACGTGACATAGGTCGAACGTGGATGGTCGGCCGCTTGGGCCGGCGCCGCCAGCAGCAACAGGGCCGTCATCAGAAAACCAGTCCGCATCCTTGGTACCTCCCCGAATTTTCGGGAAGGCTAGCGGCTGGCGCGACGCTCCGCAATGGGGATGGCGTGCGGGAGCGAAGCGGCCGGCGAGCTAGCGCCGCCAGGCCGGCACGGGATCGAGCGGCGTGCGGTAGACCTCTTTGTGATCGCGGTCGGTGACGCGCACAGCGCAACCCTTGCTTTGCAACTCGGGCTTCACCTGCGACAGCTCGGTGGCCAGTTGAACGGCACGATCGGAGGCGACCTCGATGTCTTCGAGGATGATACCGCCCTGGTTCTTGAACTCTTCACCAACCACGAGATCGAAGGAATAGTAAGGCATCCGAATTCCCCGGTGTGACGAATTGAGCTTCGGCTTTCAACACATGACTGATGGTACCACTGAGTCGATGTTTATCGAATGAACGGCGCGCGCAATCTCTGTGCTTATGGCGCAGAAATGATGTGCAACATTCAACCGTGTTAAGATTTTATTAAATATGTCGGCGTGATCATGAGCCATGGAATTGCAGCAGAACCGGGCTCCGGGAACCGGCAGCTGCAAGAGAAGGCCGCCGGCATAGATCCCGACGGCCTTTTCTCTTGATGGAAAACAATGGAAGCATTGCTTCCCGTAGTCACCCGGACTCAACGCATCACATCGACTCGGACAGCGTCCCTGGCGCGACGCTTCATGTCCTCGCGTGAGATCGTTCAGCGCAGCGGCATTGGCGGGCGCACGACAGGTCCGTCGTCGTCGGCAACGGCTTGCGTCGTCGTCATGGCAGCTGGCGGAGGCACTGCGGCAGCCTGCGACGGCGGCGGCGGTGCGAGCGGCGCGGGCGAATAAGCCGGCATGTAGGTGTGCGAGACGACCGGCTTGGGTTTGCGAACCGGCGGCGTCGCGGGCCGCGGCGGCAGCGCGGACATTTGCGCGCGCGGATCGATGCGCGGCTTCGCATCGGCCACCGGCTTCGCCGCGGGCGGCTTCGTCATCTCGCGTGCCATCTGCTCCTGCCCGGCCTTCAACTCAGCGATGTTGGCCTTGAGCTGCTCGATCTGTTGCGCCATCGCGGCGAGATCGCGCGTCATCGACTGCACCGATTGTACAGGATCGGATTGTGTTGCCGTGGGCACCGCTGCTGCAACCGGGGTGGCAGGCGGAGCCGCAGATTGGTCGGCCGCTTGATCCGTTCCCGCTTGATCGGTTGCGGCCTGGTCCGCGGGCGGCGCGGCCTGTGCGGCGGCGACCGGTGCCGTCTGTGAGGTCGAAGGCAGCAGCGACGCCACTGCCGGGGTCCATTCGGCGAGCATCTGTTTTGCGGTGTCGCCATGTTTCTCCCAGGCGACAGTGGCGGCCGCGCTTCCGCCCGCAAACAGCATCGTGACGAACGCACCGCGCAGCCATTTACCGGCGGAGGAGCGCTTCTGCCGGCTGAGACCATCACCGGGTGCGACGCGCACCGCGGTGTCGACCGAGGGCGCTGCCGCCTGCGGCTCGCGGACGGGACTGAACTTCGGCTCCGGATCCATTCTGGGCTTCAGCGTGAACGCCGGATCTAGTTTGGGTTCCGGACGGGTCGTGATCTCAGGCGCGAGCGCGGGCGCGACGCTGAGAGGGCGCGAGGCCAGCACAATGTCAGGCGAAATCTGCACGGCGTCGTGCGGGTCGTTGTTCGTGACCGTGTCTTTCACGATCTCATCGACGATTTGCCGAGAGTTCAGTGTCGAGAGCATCGCAGCTCCTTTGAAGCCTGGGTGTTTTGAAGTCCAGGTGTTGAGTAGTTGAAGTTTTGGCCGTCCGCATTCGCGCGAGCAGATCCGTGAGGCGAGCCCATCCAATTCCCCGAGGCCCAAGCACATGACGCACGAGTCCAGCCGGGTTTGACCAAAGCAAGGCGAGGGGATGGAGACTGTGCGACGCTCTTGCGCCGTTTGTGGTGATGGAACCCGGTACATCAAACGCGGGCACGTGTTCCGCAATGCCTTGTTTTCAGCACGATTTTGGCAGCATCTGGTGTTGCTGGGGGTGCTGCTATCGCTATCGGGGCCGGCGGTGCCAAGATCCTTATTCGTTCTATTCGTCCTTGCCATGCTTCCGCTGGGCGGCTGCATGCAGACGACGCTTTCGCCATCGACGGACGCGAGCATGACGCCGCGCGACCGGCAGCTGCTCGCGCATACGCCTTACGCGCAGGCGAGCGTGCCCGAGCAATATCTACGTCACATCGTCGATTATCCGCGCAAGGAGCAGCCGGGCACGATCCTGGTCGATACCGATGCGCGCTATCTCTATTTCGTGCTGCCCGACGGCAAGGCGATCCGCTACGGTGTCGCGGTCGGCGAGGAAGCCATGGCGTTCTCCGGAGTGGCGCGGGTCGGTCGTCTGGCGGAATGGCCGGACTGGGTTCCGACGGCGGACATCCAGGCGCGGCTCGGACCCTATCCGGCGCGCGTGCCCGGCGGTCCCGCCAATCCGCTGGGTGCGCGGGGCATCTATCTCTATGCCGGCAACAAGGACACGCTCTACCGCATCCACGGCACCAACCAGCCGGAATATATCGGGCAGGCGATCTCGTCCGGATGCATCCGGATGCGCAACGAGGACGTGATCGATCTCTATGACCGGGTGAAGCTCAATTCGATGGTCGTGGTGCTGCCGCCCGGACAGAACGCGCAGGTCGAGGCGCGGCCCAGCTGGCGCGGGTGAGGTCGCCCTAGTTCTCGGGACGTGCAATGCGCCATTGCAACGTCGTGGCATTGCCGTTGGCCTCGCCCGGCGCCTTGTCGGCCGGCGAGGTGTAGAGCGGACGATAGCGATATGCCCACATCTTGCTGCCGTCGTTGCGGCTGATCACGGTGAAATCGCCGATCGCCTTGGCATCGGCCGTTGCCGATAGCGGAATCCAGCTCTCGACGCATTTGCCGTTGCAGTTCGACGTCTTGCCGGTGGTATCGCGCTCGTAATAGTAGAGCGTCATGCCGTTGAGGTCGACGAGCGTCGGACCCTGCTTGGTCAGGATCACCTTCGCCGGTGAGGTCGCGGGCTTCGGCGGAGGAGGGGCATCGCCGCCACCATGGCCATTCGCGAGCGCCGGAACGCTCGAGAGTGCGATGGCCGCCGCCGCAATGAGGAACCTGAACATCCGAAACTCCAGACCGGCAAAGTTAATCGCGCGTTAAACGCCGAATGCGGCCGACCCTAACAGCCGAAGGTTAGTTCCTGGTTTCGCGGATCTACGACAATGACGGGTAGAATTACGGGGCTGATCGTCCTGGCGCGTTTTCTTGACGCGAACCGGCATCCACGTCGCTCGAAAACGCTCTATGCCTGCGCTTCGCGCAGCGGGGCGCGGCTGAGCTCGTTGCCGGCGGCGATGGTCTTGTGCAGGAGGCGCATCAAATCCTCACCTTCCTTGGCGCTGAGGCCGCGCAGCATGATGCGTTGCGCGGATTCGACCGCCGGCGTGATCTTGCGCAACGTGCGGCGGCCCTCGTCGGTGATGTCGAGCTCGCGGGCACGACGGTCGCGGCTCGAGGCGCGGCGCTCCGCGAGCCCCTTCTGCACGAGGCGGTCGATCACGCCGGTGATGGTGGTCCGGTCGTAGGCGATCAATCCTGCGAGCGTCACCTGGTCGAGCCCCGGATTGGCCTTGATGGTCGCGAGCGCGGCGTATTGCACCGGCGTAAGGTCGAAGCCGGCGTCTCCAACCTCGGCCAGAAACACCGCGACTGCGATCTGCTGGAATCGGCGCGCCAGATGTCCGGGCATGTCGTTGTTGTCTTTCACCGAATTTCTCCATTGGGGCAGGTCGGCCGGTGTCGTTGACAAGTATACTGATAGTCAGCATACTGAGCAACATCCAAGCAAAACATCGGGGGAGAGGTGCTCATGCAATTCCATCTCAATGGATTTCAGCCGGGCGATCCTGAAATCGCCGATCCCGCCGCGCGCATTCAGGCCTCCGGCGCCACCGGGGCCGTGCCTGACGAAGTGGATGTCCTCATCGTGGGCTGTGGCCCTGCGGGCCTGACGCTCGCTGCCCAGCTTGCGCAGTTTGCCGACATAAAGACCTGCATCGTCGAGCAGAAGCCGGACCGCTTGCTGGTCGGGCAGGCGGACGGCATCGCATGCCGCACCATGGAGATGTTCCACGCCTTCGGATTCAGCGAGCGCGTCCTGAAGGAAGCTTGTTGGGTGAACGAGACGACGTTCTGGAAACCGGACGAGCGGGCGCCGGAAAATATCGTCCGCAGCGGCCGGGTGCAGGACGTCGAGGACGGTTTGTCGGAATTCCCGCACGTCATCCTCAATCAGGCGCGCATCCATGATGGCTTTCTCGACGTTATGCACAAAGCGCCGGCCAGGCTCGAGCCCCATTATAGCCGGCGCCTGCTCGACCTTCAGGTCGATCCGGCCGCGGGTCCCGCCGACCATGCCGTGACGGCGCGGCTCGAACGGGTCGATGCCAGGATCGAGGGCAAGGTCGAGACGATCAAGGCGCGCTATGTCGTCGGCTGCGACGGCGCCCGCAGCATGGTGCGCAAATCGATCGGCCGCGAGTTGCTCGGCGATTCCGCCAATCATGCCTGGGGCGTGATGGACGTGCTGGCGGTGACCGATTTTCCGGACATCCGCTTCAAGGCCCTGATCCAGTCCGCCAAGGACGGCAGCCTGCTGATCATCCCGCGCGAGGGCGGCTACATGGTCCGCCTCTACGTCGAACTCGCCAAGCTCGACATCGGCGAGCGCGTCGCCAATCGCAACATCACCGCCGATGACGTGATCGCGAAAGCGCAGCGGATCCTGAAGCCGCATGCGCTCGATGTGAAGGAGATCGCTTGGTGGTCGGTCTACGAGATCGGCCAGCGACTGACCGACAAGTTCGACGACGTGCCGGAGACCGAGATCGCTACGCGTCTGCCGCGGATCTTCATCGCCGGCGATGCCTGCCACACCCACAGCCCGAAGGCGGGGCAGGGCATGAACGTCTCGATGCAGGACGCCTTCAATCTCGGCTGGAAGCTTGCTGCCGTTCTGCGGAAGCAGTCCGCGCCAAGCCTGCTGCATTCCTATTCGGCCGAGCGCCAGGCGGTCGCGAAAGAGCTGATCGATTTCGACCGCGAATGGGCGGGGATTCTTGCGTCCGCCGCCAAGGCCGGCGGCGCCGATGCCGCCAAGACGCAGGACTATTTCGTAAGGCACGGTCGCTACACCGCGGGCACCGCGACGCATTACCGTCCGTCGGTTCTGACCGGAGCGACGTCGCACCAGCATCTCGCGCAAGGGTTCGTCATCGGCACGCGCTTTCATTCCGCACCGGTGATCCGGCTGGCGGATGCGAAGCCCGTGCATCTCGGTCACGCTGCGCCGGCGGATGGCCGCTTCCGCATCTACGCTTTCTCTGGCGCTGAGAATCCCGCAGCAGCCGGCTCGGCCATTCGCGCCTTGTGCAGTATTCTCTCCGAGGCGCGGGAGTCGCCGGTCCGGCGTTACACGCCCGCGGCCGCCGACGTCGACAGCGTGATCGACCTGCGGGCGGTCTTCCAGCAAGATCATCGCGAGCTCGCCGTCGAGGCGATGCCCGCGCTGCTGCTTCCGCGCAAGGGCCGGTACGGCCTGATCGACTACGAGAAGATGTTCTGTCCGGACCTCAAGAATGGTCAGGACGTTTTCACCATGCGCGGCATCGATCGCAAGGTCGGCTGCATGGTCGTGGTGCGGCCGGATCAGTACGTCGCGACCGTGCTGCCGCTGGACGATTTTGCTGCGCTTGCTGCGTACTTCGACGGCTTCATGCTGCAACTGAACTGACGGGCCGGCGGCGCTGTTGCGCGCTGTGTCGATGAACGGCGAATGAATATTGAACCGCGCGCGGCATCCGTTTCGATCTTTTGGCGGATGTGACCTTCGTACGCGGAACGCCCGTTCCGCTTGCGCGTTCCGACTCGAAAGAGGAGGACTACGCCATGAAATTCCGAAGCGTATTGTTAGCCGCATTGCTGCTCGCCCCGACGGCCGCAATGGCCGCACCGGGCATGGTCACCGTCTCGACCGGCCTGCGCGCCGGGCCGGGTTCGGGCTTTCCCCTGGTCGATCGCATCCCCGAGGGCGCCCGCGTCGACATCCATGGTTGCCTTCGCGGCAAAGCCTGGTGCGACGTGAGCTTCTCGGATGACCGTGGCTGGGTGTCGTCGCAATATCTCGAATATCTCTACCGCAATCACTACGTCTATCTTCCCGACTATGTCGACGAGATCGACGTGCCGATCGTTCCCTTCGTGCTGACCTCGTACTGGTCGAGGTATTATGAGGGGCGGCCCTGGTATCGGCGGCATGCCCACTGGAACACCTACTGGACTTCGCATCAGCGCGACGCGACGCGGATGACGATCGATCCGCGCGCGGCTCGCATCGGCCGCGCGGCAACGCGCGATGCGGCGGTCGCACTCGGGCGTACCGGCGCGAATGCCAAGGAAAGTGTCAAGGGCGCGGCCGCGGTCTCCGGCCGTGATGCCGCAACTTCACGGCATGACGCCGCCATCGCCAGGCGCGAGACTGCGGTGACGACGGACCGGAGCCGTGCTGCACGAACCGAGCGCGTCGCGCATGAGCGGACCAGTCTGCAGAGCCGCAATCCGCGCGATGCACAGGCCCGTATCATGCACGAGCAGGCCGCGAGCCGCGCGGCTGTGCGTGCGCAACCGATGGCGCGGCCGCATGAGGCGCCGCGGGTGTCAGCCGCTCCCGCAAGCCGGCCCGCGATGCCGCATGTGGCCCAGCCCAGTTTGAGCCACGGCTCGCCAATGAATGCTCATGCCCAGATGCCGGGGCCGCGCGCGGCTGCGCCCGCGATGCCGCACGGCGGCGGCGGCGCTCCTCACATCAACGCCGCGCCGCGCGGCGGCGGTGCGCCGGCCGGCGGTCCCGGCGGCGGACACCAGAAGCACTAAATTTGCCAACGAAAGCCCGGCCCTCGCGCCGGGCTTTCTGCTTGGGTCGGACCGGGTTCCCGGCGCGTATAATTTAAGAAAGTTCTTCGCGGGTAGATTTCATCGATCGTAATATGTCTACTCAAAGCTGCAAGCATTCCACTCGGGGCAGCGGGGCACGGGAGGATGACGACGATGAGACAGAACCAGGCGGAGACGCGCCGCCACAATGTCGCGAAGCGGTCGATGACCAAGGAGGCCAAGCAGCTGTCCGGCCTGATTGCCGGATTGCGCCAATCTCTCGAGATGATTCACAAGGAGCGATCGAGCACCAAACTCTCCGGCGCCGAGATGGGCCTTCTCGACGAACGCCGCAACAATCTGTTGCTGACCATCGCAGCCCTCGACGACCGCCTCTCGGCGGTGCAGGGGCTGATTGATCTTGGCCGCCCCCACATCATTCGCGTCCACTGATCGGAGCGCAGACCTGATGCTATCGGCTTCGTCGCGGCGGCGACGGAACCAAGTTCAGCTGTCGGCTCTGCGTGGCATAAGGATTGGCGTAGCACTGCGCGGATTGCCCGGAGGCGGTCGCGGCGCACTGCGCGATCGTCGCAAAGCTGCAATCGATGCTGCGGCCGTCGATCGTGTAGATCTCGATGCAGACGGGATGGCGCGGGTCGTAGGTCTGCGCGGCTGTCGGCGTCACGCCGAGCAAGCCCGCACCAGGCAAGCCCGCGACAAGCAGAATCGCATTCATGACGCGACGCACGATCAACCTCCATCGTTCCGCCGAGCAAGGCACAATGCTGCCTTGGATGGCATCAAATTGCCACGCTCCCGGCGAATTGCCGCCAAAGCCCGCTGCCACGACGAGATCGGGTGCAGGGCAACGCAAGGGGATGCGCATTGGCCTACAAGATGATCGCAGAACGCGACAATGAGAAGTGCAGTTATGCCCGTGAGAGCCGGTTGCTGATCGTGGCGAAGGCAAAGGTTTGGGCAAGCGAGGGGTGGAAGGTCGTCATCACCGACCAGGACGGCAAGGCCTACGCCCCGCCCGAATTCGATCAGCTATTGGCGGCCTGACCGCAAGACCGGGCAGGGGACGACATTGATTTCGCCATTTCGACCGGGGCGCGGCGTGATCGCGCCCCTTATGATTCTTCCAACGATGACTCTTGCAGCCGCGGCAGTCCTTACAGCGACATTTGCCGCCGCACAAAATCTCGATGCCGGCAAGTCGCCGCAGAAGCTCTTCGCCGATGGGTGCGCGACCTGCCATCGCAGCCCGCGCGGCCTTGCCAAAGGGCGCTTCAACCTGACGCTGTCCTGGTTCCTGAAGGATCATTACGCAACCAGTTCGGACACAGCCAAGGCGCTTGCCTCCTATCTGGAAGCGGTCGATGCGGCGCCGGCTGCGGCCAAACCTGGCGCGAAGCGATCGGGGCCGCGTGCTCCCAAGTCGTCGCAAAGCCAGTAGGCGTTAGTCGGCTGCCGCAGGGCGTCGCGAATCCGAAGGCCTTGCCCGTGAATACCGTGCTTGCCGGCGTCAATGCACCGTGGTCGCCGAGAACAGGTTGATGACCACGACCCCGGACACGATCAGCGCGATACCGACGAAGGCCGCAGCGTCGAGCATCTGGCGAAACAGCACGAAGGAGACGGTTGCCGTCAGGATGATGCCGACCCCGCCCCAAATCGCATAGGCGATGCTCAGGGGGATGACCCGGATCGCGACCGACAGCGCGTAGAACGAGGCGACATAGAACAGCACCATCGCCAGTGTCGGCCACAGCCGCGTGAACTGCACGGATTGCTGGAGGAAGGCGGACGCCGTGACCTCGAGGACGATAGCGAGGGCAAGCGCTGCGTAGGCATTGAAGGCGGAAGTCATCACGGGCTCGGGCGTGTTGCGCAGAGAAAGATACCGCGCGGTACGGGGAATGTGACGTTTGCCCGGGTCCAGCTATCACGTGTCAGTGACGAGCCTGCGACACGGCGGAGCGCAGCACGAAACCGCCGCGCGATGGTTCGCGCGGCGGCTCATTGGTGGCGGCGTTAGTTGATCCGCACGGAGAGTTCAACGTCCTCGGCAAAGGCCGTGGACATGTAGCCGCTTCCGGGCCTGCGCATGCGCGCCAGATAGTCGGGGCTGTCGTCGGCGTTGTCGGCTACGATGATCGCGCCCGGCCGGAGATGGCCTTCGACCAGATCCAGGATATCGGCGTAGAGCGCCTTGGCGCCGTCGAGCAGCACGAGATCGATCGTGTCGGGCAGGTCGACTTGAAGCATCTTCAGCGCGTCGCCTTCGCGGATTTCGACGAGGTCCAGCAGCCCGCCGGCCGCGAGGTTCTCGCGCGCCCGGGCCGCCTTGGACGGTTCGAATTCGGTGGTGATGAGGCGACCGCCGCCATTGTCGCGCAAGCCCGCGGCAAGGTGCAGGGTCGAGATGCCGAACGAGGTGCCGAACTCGACGATCGCTTTGGCGCGGGAGCTGCGTGCGAGCATGTAAAGCAGGTGACCGGTCTCGCGGGAGACTGCGAGCGGTGCGTCCTTCAGCCGCCCGTAGAGGTCGCGGTAAGCGGTCTTGCTCCGCATCATCCGTGTGCGGTCGGCGTCGGTCACATCGGCGAAGGCGGCTCGCATCGCGCCGCGCGCCGCTTCGTCCTGGTCGAACAGACGATCGAGCAGTGGCGCAAGTGATATGATGGTCGGGGTGGTCATGTGTAGTCTCCAGATGTCGCCGCGAGGCGAGTGCTTGCGTGAGAATTGAAATACGACTAATTCGTCGCATTCGCTATTCGCATTGCCCGAGGGCGCCATGGCCGATCGTCGAAGCCGTTCAGTTTCCTCACGAAAACAGCCGCAGCAGGCCCGCTCGAACGAGCTGGTGGCGGCCATTCTGGACGCGGCTGTTCAGGTCCTGGCCAAGGAGGGGGCGCAGCGCTTCACGACGGCGCGGGTGGCCGAGCGGGCCGGGGTGAGCGTCGGGTCGCTCTATCAATATTTTCCGAACAAGGCGGCGATCCTGTTCCGCCTCCAGAGCGACGAGTGGCGGCGCACGAGCGAGCTCCTGCGCGGCATCCTGGCGCACCGGGCGGAACCGCCACTGGTGCGGCTGCGCGCGCTGGTCCACGCCTTCATTCGTTCCGAGTGCGAGGAGGCTGCGATCCGTGGGGCGCTCGATGACGCCGCACCACTTTATCGCGACGCGCCCGAAGCACACGACGCGCGGGCCGCCGGTAAGGGCATCGTCGCGGCCTTCATGCGGGAGGCCCTGCCCGAGGCGCCGGATGCGACGCGGGAGCTTGCCGGCGAGCTGATCAAGACGACGCTGAGCGAGGTTGGCAAGCAGTTCTCGGAGACACCGCGCAACGAGGCGGAGATCGCGCGTCATGCTGACGCAATGGCCGACATGTTCTGCGCCTATATCGATGAGCTTGCGCGGCGACGAAGTCATTCCTGACATCCGCGTTCGCGGGCCAATATCGTTTCCGACTTGACGGGATCATGAGTTAGCCTCGGTTTCTCCTCCAGCCAGTCAACGAGCGCCGCCATGCATGTCCTCCGCCCCCAATTCCGCATCGAGGAGCAGCAAGCGCTGGAATTCGCAACCCGACGGGGCTTCGGCATGATCGTGCCGGCCGATGAGCGCGGGCCGCGCGCCTCGCATGTGCCCTTCGTGCTGGAGCAACGCGAGGGGCGCGCGATCGTCCAGATCCATCTCACCGCCAGAAATCCGCTCGTCCCGCTCGCGGATGGGGCGCGGCGCTTTCTGCTGATCGTTGCCGGCGACGACGCCTACATCTCCAACGACTGGTATTCTTCGCGCGACAACATCTCGACCTGGCTTTACGAGGCCGTGCACCTGTCCGGCGTGGCGCATCTGCGCGGGCTCGACGAGAACCGCGGGCACGGCGATACGCTACTCGCGGTCGCCGAAGCGCGGCTGCCGAAGGCGCCCTGGACCTGGCACAGATGGAGCCGGACAAGCGCGAGACCATGTTGGCCGCCATTCGCGTCATCGATCTCGTGGTAGATACCGTCGAGGGGCAGGCCAAGCTCAACCAGCACAAGAGCGATGCGGATCACGTCGCGGTCGTGGACCGGCTGGCGCGGTCGGAGGAGACCGGGCATCGGCGGCTGGCGCGGAAGATGCAGGCGCTGCGGCCCGGGCTTGGGTATGGTCTTTCGTGATCCGGGCGACCCTTGTCTCGCGCGGCATTTGACCCTACGGACTTTCATGCTTGTCATCTCCATTCAAAGCCAGGTGGTCCACGGCCATGTCGGCAACAGCGCCGCGGCCTATGCCATGCAGGCGGAAGGGGTGAATGTCGCGGCGGTGCCGACAACGCTGCTGTCGAACCATCCGCGCTATCCGACCGTGCGCGGGCGGGTGCTGGAGACCGAGCTCGTTGCAGATCTGCTGAGAGGCGTCGAGGAGCGCGATCTCGTGGACGAGGCCGCGGTAATCGTCACCGGCTATCTCGGTTCGCCCGGCAATGCCGCTGTCATTGCCGATTTCGTCGAGCGGGCGCTGACCCGCAATTCGAAGCTGGTCTATCTCTGCGACCCCGTGATCGGCGATGACGGCCGGGTCTATGTCGCTGACGGCATCCTAGACGTGGTCCGGCACCGGCTGCTGCCGGCTGCCAATCTGACCACGCCGAACCAGTTCGAACTCGGCCTGCTCACAGGCCTCGACATATTGGATGCGCAGGGTCTGCGCGCGGCGTGCGCGGCGCTGGCCGGAACCGGGCGCATCGACGTGGTCGCCACCGGTTGCACGCTCACTGATACGGCGGAAGGGCAG
This sequence comes from Bradyrhizobium sp. WSM4874, assembly GCF_055811835.1. Classification (NCBI taxonomy): domain Bacteria; kingdom Pseudomonadati; phylum Pseudomonadota; class Alphaproteobacteria; order Hyphomicrobiales; family Nitrobacteraceae; genus Bradyrhizobium; species Bradyrhizobium sp. WSM4874. The sequence goes on along the minus strand of NZ_JBVVPR010000004.1, from coordinate 190,853 downwards.
GTGGAAACGATTCTGTGCGCCGACGGTCAGTTGTCGCGCTTTGCGACGCCGCGCCTGCCGATCCGCCCCTCAGGCACCGGTGATCTCCTCACCGGCCTGATCGCGGCACATCTGGCTAGGGGCACAGTGACCGAGGCGGCGGTGCGGCTCGCAGTCGAAACCATTTTCGCAGTGCTGGTGCGCACGCAGGAGGCCGGCACCGCCGAGATGCGGCTCGTGCCGCTGCCGACGCCCGGACGGTAGACCGCCATACTCAGGTCGCGCGCTTCGCGGCCGATTGCGCTGATTTCTGCGGCTTTGCCGGGACCTTCTGCTCGCGCGTCGCCTGCGCCTTTGGCGGCTTTGCGCTTGCCACGGCCCGCGCCTTCCTGGGCTTGACGTTGGCTTCCTTACGGTCCGACGTGCCTCGGCGCGAGACGTATTCCGTCCCGTCGACCGGGCCGACATGCGGGGGATCGCGGCCAAGATAGGGGCGGCCGATGCCGAGCGCCTTGCCATTGGCATCGACCCACTTCCACAGCACCTCGGTCGAGACCCAGCGTTGCGCGCGGTTGTCGCCCTTGGTGCTGACGATGTCGGCCGCCATGCCGTGGCCGTAGCCGCCGCGCGTGCTGCCGCCGTGATAGGAGCGGTCGGAGGCGGCCTTCAGGCCGCTCGCGATCGACTGGCGATAGTCGTCGCGGAACGCGCTGGTGATGCCCGGCGAAAGCCCGGCAGCCTCAGCCGCGAGCAACGTGCGAAACAGCTTTTTCTTGAAACTCTTGTCCATGCCGCCGATGACGTAGTCCATCATCGACAGGCCGGCGCGGTCGGCCGCCTTCGGATCCTTCCAGCCAAAGTCCTCGTCGACCAGTTTCGTGAAGCTGCGCATCACGGTCACCATCTTGCCCTTGCGCTTGACGGTGACGGCGCGGCGATCCGTGACCTTGATCGAGTCTTCCTTGGCCGTGCGCTGGTAGAGCGCCCAGAGATACCGGTCGATACAGGCTTCCATGACGTAGCATTCGTCGAGTACTGCGGTCGTGTCCGCGGACGGCGAGGCCTTGCTCGCGGCAGGCGCAGGGCCGGTTGCGATCGTCGCGGGCGACAGCGCGTCCGTCGTCACGATCTCGGTGGGATCGGCGGATGCGAGCTTGATCACGGGCTCCGGCGCCGGAGCCGGAGCAACCTCGCTGGCGACTGGTGTCGGGTCAGGCGAAATCTGCGGCGCGAGCGGCGCTTCGGTCGGCAAGATCAGCACTGGGTCGGCCGAGGCGAGCTTGATGGCCGGAGCTGGCGCCTCGGGCGCTTCCGCTTCAGCGGTGACCGTGCCTGGTGTCGCAGCGACGGCGGCCGCGATATCGGCGGTCAGGGCGACGCCGTCCTCGATGGCCGCAGCGTGCGGGATGTCTGCGAGGTCAAGCCGGCTGAGATCCTTCGCGCGCGAGACGGCAGAAGCATTGGCGCCGCTGTTCTCGATGAGGGCAGGGGCATAGGCGGACAAAGAGAGCGCCAGCCAGCCGGCGAGAACCGCCGAGGGGCAGGAGACCGCCACCAGAAGAGACCGCCGATCATTCATGATCCCTGCCTCCAAACGGTTCTGTCGAACCTCGTCTTCTCCGAACAGTCTTGACCAAACAGTCTTGACAAACAGTCTTGCACGAAAAGGCACGCCGCGCGTCGATTGTTCGGAGGACGGTGTGGCGGCGCAATGGCGCAATTCGGCGAAAGAGGGCTTTTCGAGCGGGTGTTGCGCGCGGGCAACGCGGGTTCCATTGCGGTTTCAAGGGGTGCCGCAGCCGAAACGGCCTGCAAATGCAGTATTCATTGTCGTCAACTTGAGGCGGTCGAATTTACTCAATCTTGGATTGTGGTCGTGCAAGTCTCCCGTGCCGGCGATTTCCGGCAGAGTTGGGAAGGACACGCGCATGAAACTGAAATGCAAATGGGCTGAATTCGCCGCCGATGAATCCGGCGCTACCGCGATCGAATACGGACTGATCGCAGCAGGCATCGCGCTCGCGATCATCGAGATCATCTACGCCCTCGGCACCAACCTCGTCGCAAAGCTGCAATCGCTGGCGACAGCACTCAAATGAGCTGTGTGGTGCGGTGCCCGACGCCTTGCGGCAACTTTGCTGCGGCTAGCGCGTTAGGCGCCCATGACGCACTCCTCGCTTCGTCCCATGGACGCCTTCGACCCCACCGAGCCCGCCATCCTGCACGACCAGCTCTCCGATACGATCATCACCTGGACCGCTGAGCAGGCCGACGATTTCAGGCGTGCCAGCCGGCCGGGCCAGGACGGAACCGTGATCTGGAAGGCCTACGTCTTCGACGGCTGGGGCCACGTGCTCGGCGGCTGACACCGCCATAAAAGCGTCATGTCGCGCCGGGCGGTGATTTTGCCAAAGCGTTGCGCGCATTAAACATATTGCCATGCACCCGGCGCGTTGTTGCGTTGCAACAATGCATGTCGCAATGCAGCAAAACGCGCTTAAATGTGCTCCGAATCTTCCACTGAAGGAGCATCACCCATGAACAAGAAGACTCTGTCGATCGCCGCCGCCATCCTGACGATCGCGGGCAGCACCGCGGCTTTCGCCGCCGAGCTGCCGACTTATGAGGCCAACGGTTTTCCTGTGTCCCCGATGCAGGTGCGCGTGCTCGGTGCCGCGCATGTCGAGCAGCAGGCCTCGGCGCCGACCAATGTCGCTTCGATCCACCAGGCCCGCGTTCTCTCGTCGCGCAAGGTGAAGACGGCTGATGTCACGACCGGCAGCGCCCGCTGATCTGGGGGCGCCACAAGCCAACATCAAGCTAACGTGATGCAGGCTCGTTTTCTCGAGCCTGCCAGGACCGCGTTCCCTTTCGGGAGCGCGGTCTTTTTTTGGCGCAGCTAGTCATGATCACTTGCCACTTGTGTACGGCCGTTCAAAGCGAGTGTGATCTCTTTAATAGTTGCTTTGCAGATCGCGGCGCTTGATGCGGGCGCCGCTGATTGAGCAGCCAAGAATCATTTTCATAATGGAGTAGTCATGCCTGTTGCACAGAAAGCCGTTGTTGCAAGCGTCTCGCCGCGCGCGTTCATTCTCAGGCATCTCGCCTTGTTCGCGGCCGCCGCGCTGTTCGTGTTCGTTCTGAGCCTGACGTATGGGCTCGATCTCAGCCCCGGATTTTTCTAGCCAGATCTGCAACCGCGTGGGTTGAGCCTCGTCGCGCGCTGACATAAGGCTTGCTGATGGATCAGCGGACGAGCGGCGCCGACGCTCTCACTCAGAAAAGCGATGCGGCGCCGGCGCTTGTCGGCGTGCTTTGCGGCCTCGCCGCGGCGGTGTTCTGGGCGCTCGGCTTTGCCGGCACGCGGCACGGGCTCAAGGTCGGCTTCACGCCGGTCGATCTGCTGGTGCATCGCTATGTCTGGTCCGGCATCGCATTCCTGCCGCTGGTGATACGCGGCGGGATCTCCGATCTCTGCGGCATCGGCTGGGGCAGGGGCCTTGCGCTGATGGTGCTCGGCGGCCCCGTGATGTCGCTGATCTCCTACACTGGTTTTCTGTTCGTGCCGCTCGGCCATGGCAGCGTGATCCAGCCCTCCTGCGCGACGCTCGGCGGCCTGCTGCTCGCCGCCTTGTTCCTGAAAGAGCATGTCTCCGCGTCGCGCATCGCCGGCGCTGTCGTCATCGTCGGCGGGCTCGGTGTGATCGGCGCGGAATCGATCGGCCATATCGGGGTCGACGGCGTGCTCGGCGATCTCACCTTCGTGCTGACCGGATTGATGTTCGCAGGTTTCGGCGCGCTGCTGCGCCACTGGCGTGTCTCCGCCGTGTCGGCCGCGCTCGTCATCAACGTGCTGTCGCTGCTGCTGCTGCCGATCTACCTCATGACCGGCGGGCTGGCGCGGATCGCGGCGATCGGTATCGGCGAGAACGCCATCCAGGCGCTGGCGCAGGGCGTGCTTGCAGGCCCGGCTGCGCTTTATCTGTTCGCCGTCTCGGTCCAACGTCTCGGCGTCGCCCGCGCCGCCGTTGTCCCCGCCTGCGTGCCGGCGCTGACGGTGCTCACCGGCTGGCTCCTGCTCGGCGAGCCGCCGACACTATTGCAGACGGCGGGATTGGTGACGGTGCTGTGCGGATTCTATCTGGCGCAGCGGCAGCGATAGATCGCGGACCCTAAACGGCGCTTACCATTCGATGGCGGTAAACTTGACGCCGCGGCCGGTCAGCTCCCGCCCGAGCCGCTCGGCGCGCTCGCTGGCGGATTTGCCGAGCAGCCGATACCTGCCTCCGAGCGCCTTGTCGGCGGCGACCTGATGCCGGATGTTTTCGTACAGTCGCAAAACGGCCTGGTCGCTCAGATTGTCGAACATGTCATCGGTCGGGTTTGGCCGGGTCGCGTCGCTTGTTGGCGGTCCTCGCAGAGCGGCCTCCCAAAATTGTCGTGCGGATGTCGACTGATGGGTACCGGTCTGACGCAGCAGCGTATGTCCACTTTTGAACACTGGGCCGCGGCTTACGCCTTCCTCACGAACTCCGATTTCAAATTCATCGCGCCGATGCCGTCGATCTTGCAGGCGATGTTGTGGCCGTCGGTGGCGTCCTGCAGGCGGATGTTGCGGACCTTGGTGCCGCCCTTGACGACGGAGGAGGAACCCTTGACCTTGAGATCCTTCATCACGATGACGCTGTCGCCATCGGCGAGCGCATTGCCGTTGGCATCGCGCACGCCGGAATCCTGTGCGGCGTCGGTGGCGGCCTCCGCCGTGCCGCTCCATTCATGGCCGCATTCCGGGCAGACCCAGAGGCCGCGATCCTGATAGGCGTGTTCGGAGTTGCAGGTCGGACATTTCATCGCGTCGGTCATCGTTTGCCTCGTCGCCCGTCACGGGCGCGCCGCACGCTTTCCGCCGGAAAAAGATGGATTGGGAGCAAATCCTTTACCATGGCTTTCAGTCCTGGTGGAACCCTTGGAAATTTAGGAGTTCAGGAAAAAGTTTGCGGTATCGAGGTCCGGGTTTACGCGGCGTTCGTTCGACGTTGCCGCGGAAGGGAGCGTTCTGGTCATGAGCGAGCATCGCGCCGCAGTCAGACATCACATTTTGCGCACCGGCATCGTCGAATTCGACAACGGCACCGGCAAGATCATCAACGCGCCCTGCACGATCCGCGATGTCTCCGGCACCGGCGCGCGCCTCGGCCTCAACGCCTCGCTCTGGGTCGCCGACCAATTCACCCTGGTCTTCAGCAGCGGACTGCGCAAGGACTGCCGCGTCGCCTGGCGCAAGGGTAGGCTGATCGGCAGCGCGTTCGTGGCCGGCTATGCGAGCGCGGACGAGCAGGCCGTGATGATGACCACCGACGAGCAGTCCCGGCACAGACTCGGGATCGGTGCGCGCCTCAAGGTTGCGCGCGACAAGCGCGGCTACACGCAAGGCCAGCTCGCCGAGCTCATCGGCGCCACGTCGGCCTTCGTGTCGCTGGCCGAGCAGGGCGAGGCGGACATTCCGCTGTATCAACTGATGCACATCGCCGATCTGCTGATGGTTGGTCTCGACGGGCTCGTTGCCGGGCCGGCGCCCGAGGATGTCGACGCGGCGTAGGTGGCGACCCGCCAAAACAAAAACCTCGAAAACAACCCCATGCACAGTAGAAATCCCGAGGGATTTCAGTGTGTTGGAAATCCGAAAAATCGTTGGTGTTGGACCGTAGCCCGGATGGAGCGAAGCGCAATCCGGGAGTCCTGCGGCGGGCACCGTCCCGGATTACGCTTTCGCTCCATCCGGGCAATTGCTCTGATAGTATTGAGTTATTTTGCCGCTTGGCGATCCTTACCCCGATATTTCCCCCATCGATCGGCGCGGTGACGCCTCGGCCCAGGAAGGCCTTAGGGGCGTTGAGGCGCGCCGCGGCCTTTCCACGCCCATCGCGCCAAAACGCATTACCGGCACGCGCTGCGAACGTGGCGGCCCTTCCAGCGGCGGTGCTTGCCCCACTTGCGTGATCGTCGCGACGCGCTCACCGTGCGCGGCCATGGCACCGAGCATGGTCATCCTGATGCCGACGTTGTCCGGTTACGGCTCGGTGCAGCATGTGCCGGTGAGCCTGGCCCTGGTGCCGCCGCTGGTCGACGGGGAGAAATACCTGATGCCCGATGACGTCCCGCCACCCGAAATCCGCTCCCTGCGCCGCCTGCGCTACCAGGACACGCCGCGCCCGCCGAGCTTGCGGGTGATGGTCCGGTGGGCGTTGAAGTGCGACAGCGCCGAGGAATTGGGCAAGCGGCTGCGCCAACGCTTTGAGCGCCAGCAACGACGCGCCGGCATCACCGGCGGCTCGCCCCAGGTCGACGCCGAGGATCAGCGCGTCCTCGACAAATTGCTCGCCGACGCAATCAGGTGAGCCGGCGCGAATAGCTGTGCACAGCCAATGCCTGATCCGCGCGCCACAGCCCAACCTGCGGTAGCTTTTGCTCCGGGCAAAAGGGGCGGCCAGTGCGCGCAGATGAGCCGGCGATCGATCCACTGCGGATTTATATACAGGCTGAACGCTTCCTGTTCGCAAATGAGAAGCTACGCAGCCGCGAGGTGCTGACCGCTCCCGAAATCGGTGCTTACGTGGCCGTGCCGTGTATTGTGATGCAGGCTTTCAGCATCGAGCTTTACATCAAATGCCTGATCTGCCTCGAAGGTCATCCCATTCCGCGCGGACACCATCTCAAAAATCTATTCGACAGGTTGAACGGCAAAACTCAAAAAGAGCTTTCGGCCCTCTGGACAGCGGACAACGAAAATCGAGAGGCGTTCCGAAAGAGGCTTCCCGCGCGATTTCACGGCACCATCAGCGACGACGTCCGGCAGGCCTTGTCGCATGGTGCGCGCGCCTTTGAAGAGTTGCGCTACGCTCATGAGGGCGAGCCCGCCTGTAACTTTTACATCGACACTATCCCCAGGAAGTTGCGGCATATGATTTTGGAACGTAGACCGGATTGGAGCGACCTTGGTCCAGGACACCAGTCCCTTGCGTCGTTAGACGTTTAGGGGGAGTTATCCGGGTTGCATCGGATTGTCGCACCTCTCACGGTTCGCTTAAATGCGACGATGCCCGTCCTCACCCGCCGCAGCGATCCCCACCGCGCCCTATGCTGGCGCATCTATTTCGGCGACGTGCATGTCGGCACGATCGGAAAAGCCGTCGGGAACCCCGGCGCGGCGGAAAGCTGGCAATGGCAGTGCGGTTTTTATCCCGGCTCAAACCCAGGCGAGGACCGCGGTGGCTCGGCGCCGTCATACGAGGCGGCCCGGGCGGCGTTCGAGGCGGCATGGGGGATGTTTTTCGCCAGGCGCACCGAGGCCGATTTTCAGGCTTGGCGCGATCACCAGGCATGGACCGCGGAAAAACGTCGACGCTTCGCTCGCGGCGAGCGGATGCCGCCTGATTGGCGCCCGCATGTCTGAAGCGATGTTTGGTTGCCCAATAGCGGCATTCAAACGGACGATTTACCGGGAAAATTGAGGCGGGACTGTTCCAATCGCCAGATATTTCGTTCAAAAATCGGATCATGGAATGGGCAAGACCGAAACACTCGAAAGGGCAGATCGACAAGGCGGGAAAGACCCTGGTCGACGTTGATTTGGAGCCATGGGACCCGCGCTTTGAGGCTGCGCTACAGGCGATCAATAACTATCGGGCCGTTCACTACTATCCGTTGAACACATTTAAAGTGACGCTCAGGCGTAAGGCCGAGGCGGTCGATCCCGATCGCATTGTCGCTCAACGGATCAAGCGGTTGAGTTCGATCGCAGCAAAGCTGCGCCGGTTTCCCAGCTTGCGGCTATCGCAAATGCAGGACATCGGTGGCTGCCGTGCTATCGTCAACACCACGGCGCAGGTCAGAGCACTCGTAGACCTTTATCGCGAGGGAGACCTGAAACACGTCGTAGACGATGTCGACGACTATATGGAAAGTCCCAAGGCCTCAGGGTATCGCGGCGTTCATCTGATCTACAAATATTTCAGCGATAAGCAGGCACCCGCGATCTACAATGGCCTCTATATTGAGGTTCAAATACGATCGCGGCTGCAACACGCATGGGCGACCGCTGTCGAAACTATCGGTACGTTTTTAAGTCAATCGCTCAAGTCGAGTCAGGGCGAGGAAGAGTGGCTGAGGTTCTTTGCCCTTGCCAGCGCCGCGATAGCTATCCGCGAAAATTCACCCGCGCGAGTGCCAGACACGCCCGTCTCGAATGCAGAACTCATAAAGGAACTGGCTCATTTCTCGACGTTGCTGAATGCTGAAAACACACTGCGAATGTACAGCCGCGTGCTCACTGTCGGTCGAGAGCAGACACAAAAGGGGAACCACTACTTTCTCCTGCGACTTGAACCTTCTGTTGGCAGGATGACCATTGAAGGATTTCCGCGTCAGGATATAGACCGCGCCTCTGCTCGGTATCTTGAGGTCGAAAAGCAGATTACTGGCATGGTCGGCGCCGAGGCAGTGCTTGTGTCGGTCGACTCTCTCGTTGCGTTGGAGCGCGCCTATCCGAATTACTTCCTGGATACGACGGTATTTCTCAAGGCGTTGCAGGAGGCTTTGAAAACCTAACGAGTGGTGAAAGCGCCGGCGTAGCCCACCGCGTCACTGCACGCTGACGATCGCCCGCAGCACGCCCCAGGCCTTCAACGTCTCGACCACGTCCCGATAGTCGCTTGAGCAGAGATAACCGTGGCCGGCCGCCACCAGGTGCGCAGCGACGGCAGCCTGTGCCTCACCGAGCCGGCCGCCGCGCGCCTTGAGTTCGATCCAGCACACTTGGCCGCGAGGGCCGATAAACATCAGGTCGGGAAATCCCGCGTTGACGCCCATCCGTTTCAGCCGCGCCGCCGTCACCTGGTCGCGCTTTTCGCCGCTCGCAATGTGCGTATAAATCCAGCCTGGCATGAGCCAGCGCCGTAACGTGTCGACCACGGCGCAGTGTAATTGATATTCACTCGGCGCCGGCGGTGCCTGGCCGCGCTGCCGGCGCGATCGAAAGAGGCTCAATTGCCGCGCTGTCGACGTCACGTTCGGCCGTCCCGTTTCTCGCGCGCGAACCGTTCGAGCGTCGGCAGCAAATTCGCGCTCACCGTCGTGCCGTCGGACAGCTCGATCTTGATCGAATAGCCGACTACTGCGATGCCGGTGACGTGCACGCCGTCGGCGCCACGCTCGCCTGGCTTGCCGCGGTTGCCTTTCGCAGCGAGCGCCCACCCGTCGCCAGGCAGCGGCCCCGGATCGTCATAGCGCGCACGCCATTCGCTGCCATTGAAGGCCGCCAGATCGTATTTGAAATATCTGGCGCTCTGATCGTGCAAGCCGCAGACGCGGCCGAACGGCTGGCGGTGCTCGCCGGCATCGGCGTCATCGATGCTGTTGCCGTAGAGGTCGAGAACGGTCATTTCTGATCGTCCCGCAATGTCGCAAAAAATCCGATCGACGGCTCGGCCCGCTGCTCGCGCAATCTGCGGCGTGCTGTCGGATGCCGCTCGCCATAGTCGGGCCGCAGCCGGTCGCGCGCGTCGCAAATGAAATCGCCGAGGTCATCGAGAAACCGCTCGATCGCGTCGAGGCGCCGCCCCGGCTCGGAATAGCTCATTGCGATGATCAGGCGTTGGAGCTGAGGCCAGATATGTTCAACAGGCAAAATCCTCAATTCATCCGCGGCGTTTTCCGCGACTTCGGCGAGCTTGTCGCGGAGCGCGTCGACGTCCGTCATGGCTTCCGGCTCGGCGAGAAAATCGGTCGGGGTTTTGAAGGTCATGGCGGTCACCAGGTGACACTGTTGACGTATGCAACGCGGTTGCTCCTGGTCATCGTCCATTCGACATCCTGCAATAGCCGGATCGCGATCGATGCGGTTTGAAACATGCTGCGCGACGGCGCCGCGACGACATTCGGGTCAGTCCCTGGCACTGCGCCAGGCACGCCGATCGCGAGCGGCGTCGTGTCCTCCATGTGCAGGGTGGTTTCGGTGGTCGTCATCAGGTCGGGCGTGTCACCTTCGCCGGACGCAAAATTCGCGGTGTCGACCATGATCAACTGTTTCGCCGGCACCGTCGGCGCGGCGATGATCGGCATGTCGAGAATGCTGCTCGATGCCATGGTGCCGAGCAATTGCGTGCCCAACATCAGCGCCGAGGTGATCGACATGATCAGCACCGGCGCGGCCAGCGGCCCGGTGGCCTCGATAGCCGCTGCCAGCGCGCGAACGTCGCCGCCAAACGCCGGCAAGCCGCCGCCGGCGCTCGCAGTGGTCGGCGTGACGCCGTTGAGCAAGCCGGCCGGCCTGATGGCGGTGGCCGGGTTGGCGTCGAGCAGCACGCCGTCGATCGCCTGGCTGGTGTCGGCGGCCATGATCGAGCGGATCAGCTTTTCAAGATCGGGCGCGCTGTGGTTCAACATTTCGGCGGTCAGCGCGCTGATCACCGCGGCCTTTTTCCGCGCCAGCGTCGCGTTGCTCAGCGCGAGTTGCCGCACCGGGATCGGCTGGCCCTCACCGACGAACGGGGCGGCCAGGCTCGGCGTCGGCGCGCGGCTCGGCACCTTGGCGGCGACGCTGCCGGACAGATCGACCCTGATCGTGGCCGGCATACTCGCCAATTGCGCATAGACGCTCGCTGGCGCGATGACCGTCAACACGCCGGCCACGGTGGTGCCGGCGAGTTCGGCCGCCCAACCGGCGGTGTCGGTGCGGGCCGGCCCGCTCGCCGCCTTGAAAATTGCGCCAGGCTTCGCCAGGCCGCGCACCACGTCGTTGTCATACGCAAAATCCCGCGCGGCAACCGCAGCCGCGGACATGCCGTCACGTCGGCCGAGCGCCATGGCGGTCACCACCTTCGCGAACGTCTGAGCCGGCGCCGGCGCACCGCGCTCGCGGCGAAGGTGTTCGATGATGTCGTTTTTGAGTTGTCGGCGAAGAATATCGCGATCGGTCGCAACGCCCATGACACATGCCTTCCCGTTGCGGCCGGATTGCCGCTGGTGATTTCGGGGCATATGCCATCGCTCGCGGTGCGTTGCCGGTGCGTCCACTGACTGCATTGGCGCGAGCACGTCGAGTCTACGCGGGTTTTTGCGGAAAGCAATTCTGCTATGCTCACAGCCATGTCGATTTCACCGAAACAGCGCCGTGCCCTGATCGTGGCCGATCGCACTTTCGACGTCCAAGCAATTGCTGCCGCCGTGCGCGATGTGCTCGGCGAGAACCCGCAACTCACGCTGCTCGATGTCGAGGTCGCGCTCAGGGATGCGCGCTGTTGGGCATTCCTGATCGTGGTGCCTGGCGCCGGGTTCGAGGTCGCCGGCGGCGTCCTGGCTCACCGCGCTCGGCTCGCCGGCCTCGATCGGTCGCCAGCCGAGAACCTGGCGTTGCTGGCGGTGTGGCGGCCCGACGTTGCTGCGATGGTCAGGTGAAGGGTGGCACGAACTGCATAGACGCCCGGTCATAGCGGGCGCATCATACTACCCGGTTGGCGTGAATCGGGGACACCAATGATCAGCTTGACCCGCGTTGTCGACATCGCCGTGGTCGCGATGGGCTTGTTCAACGTCGTGCTGGTGGGAATGCTTATCGTTTCCTTCTGAGGTGCCCTCTGGCCGTCGCGCGTTGGCGAGCAGCCCGCGCTCTGCGCGCCTCAATTCCACCATCCGACTCAGGCTGTAGTTGCATTCGTTGCCGGCGTCTCGTCTGTGGCGGTTTTCGATCCCGAACCGGCGCTCGACGAAGCGGAGCCGAAGGCCCGGAGAGACCCCATCGAACCGGGCCTTTGCGCTCTGGATTTTGGCGAAACGCGCGGTGCACACCGCCCCAAACTGCGCCTCCTTGAACGCCGCCAAGCCAACACTACTCAGTGGGCTACTTCTCGGCCTCGGTCCAAGTCTGCGCTCTTTGCGGGTTCAACATTTTCAACACGGAGCGGGGCTTTCTGCCACACTCGCCGCATGATTGTGCCGGGGTGGGGTCGAAGCTCGAAAAAACTTCGTTCTTAAAATCGCGGTCCACTGCTATCACCCAAGCCTTAAAGTGAGTCTCCAAGTATCATAGTGGACACTCGTTCCAAATGATGAGCCCCGAAGAATATCTCAAACTGGCGGAGCGTTACCGAAGGCACTGGAGACGGTGAAGGACGCCTTCGCGCGCCGGCCGCTCTGAGTTCCATACGGGCCAGTAAACGAAAACGCCACCAAGCCAATAATGCTCAGTGGCGCTACGCTGGAACTGGAAACTGCAATCCTCCAGTAGACATTGGTCGGGACCGCTGGCGTTGAGGTTCAAGGCGGACCTTACTGTTGGTCCCGCGGTTCGGCGGCGTTTCTGGACGATCAGTCCATATAAATGGATGCAGAAAATTCAGCGCGCCGCTCCCGACCGAAGCAGTTCGGAAAATTGCTCGCCCCGCCCCTGGCAGCACGCCCTCCATACGCGACCAGGCACTGAGCATGGCGAAGCCATACTTTAATAGTTGACAAACCCGACAAAAACCAGCACAACAAGACTATTGAAGTGCAACGCGGTGCTGCACCGGGATAAGGAGCTTTTAAATGTCGAATTCCATTACTTTTAACGTAACCGATCCTGTTCTGGCGATAAAGGTGGCCGAACTGATCGCCCAGTATGAGGGAAAAACGACAGCTCAAGCCACGGATCGACCGAATGACGACACCAAGCCGTTCGTGGCGATCACCAACGGTCGCCGTCTCGAACTCCCCCACGGTGAGAAGCTGTGGCACCGATATCTTGGGAAGGATCTTTACGCCACGGTGGCGAACGGGATGATCGAGTTCAACGATGAAATCTACGACAGTCCGAGCAAGGCCGCCCTTGTCGCGGGTAAGACGGTCAGCGAGTCTTGTCATGCTCCGAATGGATACAAATGGTGGAACGCCTTGCGCAATGGCGAATGGGTCCCTATCGAAAAGTTGGCGAAGTAAATGAACAACAAGCCCTGGGCGATGCCCAGGGTTTTATTTTGGGCATTCACCTCCGCAATTAAGGCTTCAATCCGCGACCCTCGGACGTGCCTCGCGTAAGACGTGCCACACTTTGATATCGCAGCACCGGACCAAACATCCAGCCATGGCGAACAAGGCGAACACCCCTATAGGGGTGTGTTCGCTTTGTGATCGCCAGCGTGGCCGGTCAAAATGTTCGCTTTGTTCGCTTTGTTCGCCTATGCGGCCCATGCGTGAGGCTCCCAAATGCCGATCGCCTTCGCCGCTACCAGGGTTTTCATGGCGCGATCGAAGGCTTGCTGCCTGGCGCGAGGTTCTTCCGATCCGCTGATGCCGAGCCGGTAAGCGTAAGCGCGCCACTGATCCATGGTCACGGCTTTGATCATCGCTGGGATATGGCTCGATGCCGGCGGGATCACGCCGAGGTCGTCGATGGCTTCTTGCAGCGCATTGAGCGCCACCTTGGCGGCCGCCGGCAGCGTGCCTTTCTTGACCGACGCGAACGGCACCGCTTCCTCGACCACCACCGGCGCCGTGACAGGGTCGCCGTGCTCGTCCTGGCCGATTGTGACGCTCTTGAGCGAAAAGGCGATGCGCTGGCCTTCCTCGTGATCTGACGACTTCACCACCTCGGCCAGGCGGCCGGTCGCCGACTTGGTGACGTGAATGGTGGTATCGACGGCGCCGAGCAATGCGCCGTGGCCGCGCATCCTTTCCTTTTCGGCGGGTTGGTGGTGCGTCAACAACAGATGGATGTCGCTATGGCCCTGGATGCGGCCGAGGTTGGCAATCAGCGCGCCCATGTCCTTCGGACTGTTCTCGTCACCGCCACAGAGGGCGCGGCTCACCGTGTCGACGATCAGCAAACCGGGATCACAGCGATAGCGCGCGGCCAGGTCGGTCATGGTGGCGACAATCTCGACGGCGATCCGGGCATCGCGGAAATCGAGCGGCCCGCGGATCATTTTGAACGGTAGCGCCGCCGTTTCGAGCCCATGCTCGCGGCCGAACGCAATCGCGCGGCGGGCGACCACGGCGGCGCGTTCCAGTGCGACATAGAGCACCGCGCTTTGCGTCACCTGGCGGCCATGCCAAGCCATGCCAGCCGCGACATGCAAGCCAATGTCCTCGGCCAGCACCGACTTGCCCGATCCCGGCTCGCCATACGGCACCGACACCTCACCAAGGGCGAGCAAATGGTGCACCAACCATCGCTTTGCGCTCACCGTGGTCATGTCGGCATAGTCGGTGCCGGGCAGGACGGTACGCTTTGAGCCCGCCTCGCCCTGATGCGCGCCGTGGCGCGCGTCGTCCATCGGCGCAAATTCGGTCATGCCGCCCTCAGTGGCGCGAGTACCCGGCACGGCGGGAAGTTCGTCAATTTCTGGATTGCTCTGGCGTGGTCGATGTCTTCGCCGGCGACCGGACCCAATGCGCGACGCAGAATAAGTCGCGCGCCGTGCGGATCGATGATCACGGCCCCGGTGCAGCCGGCTTGCAGCCAGGACAACGGATATTTGAAAAGTTGAAGGTGCTTCCCGGCATGATAGGTCGCGGGATTGCCGACCCGGTCGACGCCGAGCAGCATGGCATCGCCGAACAGGCTGCCGAACCGGCCGGGTGCAATCACCGGCCAGGCCACCAGGTCGATCACCGTCTCGGCGTCGTCGCCGTAGGCCTCGATCACCGCAGCCGCCTCGGCCTCGCGCTCGGCCGAGTCGGCAAAATCGAACCGGCGGTGATCGTAAAAAACGCAGTGCGTCACCGCGAGCAGCCCGGCAAATCGGCAGATGGTCGGAACGTCGAGCGCGTTGTTCCTGATATAGTCGAGCCAATCGATGGTTGGATCGCCGCGACTATTGAGCTCGGCACGAGCTGCGAGCAGCGGGAGGTCGGGGTCGGACATGGTGGCGCCTCTCGATCGAGGGCCGGCCTTGCGAGCAGTCGCGAAAATTGGCATATCAGGCACGTTTCCACCGCACCGATATTGATCCGGCTCGCGTCTGCGCTCGCGCAAGGCGCGGCCGGGTTATGCGGTGGTGCCGGTGCGCTGCCTGGCCAGCTTGCGCTCTCTCCGCTCGGTGAGATCGCGCCGCCGCTGGTCGGCTTCGGCGTCGCGGCGTGCGATCACGTCTCGCATCCAGGCCTCAACTTCGTGCCGCAGCCAGCGGGTGCAGCGCCGCGCGCGACCGGGCTCGGCGAACGACACCGGAAGCGGAAAATTGGGATCGCTATAGATCGACGATCGCGAGCGCCGGGTGATCCGCAGCACCTCGGGCATGGTGATAAATTCGACGCTGGCAATGTCGATATCGTCGTCTTCGTTCATGGGGTGTCTCCGCGCTTGACGCGGACGACGATGAACGCTCTCGGCGCGGCTGTCGCGCGGCGGAAAGTAGGGAGGGGTTTTCCGCCAAAACGGCGGAAACTACGGCTTACTTTCCGCCACGCCGCTCTCGCAGGTAATCGCGATAGCGTCGCGCGACGTTCTCAATGGTCTTTTGCTTCGTCTTTGCGATTTGCGCGATGGCGCGCTCCTCGCTCGCGCCGACCTCGACCAGGATCGCGACCAGCCGCCCGGTGTTATCGCGCGGCCGGCCGGTTGGCCGTCGGGCGGTTTCCTGTTCGAGCAATTCGAGCAACCGTTGCAGCATGGCACGCCAGTAATCCGGCGTCGGGCGGGCCTCCGGGTTGGCGAGCAATTCCGCCACGACCAGTGCCATCACGGCGTCGTCTTCGCTGCGATCACCCACGGCCGGCACCGCGCAGCGCCACCACCTTGCCGCGAACCGGCGCCGCCGGCGTCGCGCAATGGCTGGCCCACGCCTGCATGACCCTGCGGCGCTTTTCCAATAGGTCGCCGCGTGCATAGGCCGCTTCGGTGGCGTTGCCGATCGCGTGCGACAGCGCCACTTCAAGCAACTCGCGCGGCGCATTGCTGCGCTCGCCGCCCCAATCGCGGAATGCCGACCGGAAGCCGTGCACCGTGAAGGCGTCGCCGCCATGCCTATGCAGCGCCTTTCGCAGGCTCATGGCGACAATCGGCTTGCCGTTGCCGTTGATGGTGAACAGGTGCTCGCCCTTGCGCGGCAGCCGCTTGAGCAGTGCCACCACCTCGGCCGACAGCGGGATGCGATGCTCCCGTTTGCGCTTCATGCGCTCGGGCGGCACCGTCCAGAGCTTGGCAGCCAGGTCGAACTCGTCCCACCGCGCGCCGCGCGCTTCGACGGATCGCGTCGCTGTCAGGATCAACAGCGCCAGGCAGAGTTCCGGCACTGCGTCGGTGGCCGTCAACTTTGCAAACAGGTCCGGCACCGCCGCATAGCCCATCGCCGGGTGATGCTCGACCGGCTTCAACGCGCGCGGATGCGGCAGCAATTTGTCAAGATGGCCCTTCCATCGCGTCGGCAGCGGTCCCGGCTTGCGAAGGCCGCGCACCTCGGCAAAGCCGAGCACCTCGCCGATCCGCCGGCGCACCCGGTCCATGGTCTGCGGTGCGCGCTTCCACTCCGGCTCGATCACCCCGACGACCAACGCGGTGTCAATATCGCCGACTGCCACGTCGAACAACGACTTGGCGTAGGTCATCATGCTGTTCGCGTATTGCGTCGCATGCTTGTGCCGCCATTTGTCGCCGTGGCTTTCGAGCAACTGCTCAAGCACCTGCTTGAATGTCGCGGTGTGCAATTCGGCGACGCGGGCGGCCATCCGCTCGGCGTTGCGGTGGGCGAGCGGGTCGACGCCGGCGGCCACCAGCTTGCGGGCCTCGTTGGCCTTGGCGCGGGCCTCGGCCAGGCTGACGACGCGGGCGGAGCCGAGCCCCATGTATCGTTCGCGCTTGTCGATCTGGTAGCGCAGCAACCATGCCTTGGTGACGACACCCTTGGTCCGGGTCGGCGTCGCCTGTAACATCAGGCCGCCGCCGTCGTAGTATTTTCCCGGCTTCTTGAGGCCGCGCACGAATGTCGCTGACAGCCGATCCCAGGTCCGCATTGATCTATCCCCCGATCCTTCCCCCGATCCGACGTCGGACAAGGGTACATTTCGGCGGGCATGGTACACTCGCAAGGACAGGCCTTGAAGCTGGAACCGTCTATCTTATAGGCTTTTTTGGACTATGGCGGACAAGACGGACTACCACGGAAATGGGGTAGCTCGGACGCTCCATCCGGGCTACGGGCCCCGCATCGACTTCGGCGATACCGAATCGAGTTTGACTCGTCGGGCAAAACAGGGGCATGATGTCATCGTGGCGAAGGTTGGCGTGATGGTGCCTCGCCGGGCCGTGGGGCGACATGCCGAAGACACCAAAAAGAAAACTGAAGACCTACCAGACCTCACTCGGCTTCTACGACCAGGCGATTGCCGCGCCCTCAATGAAGGCGGCGCTGGACGCCTGGGGCGCCAGGTCCAATCTGTTTCATCAGGGCGCTGCGAAAGAGACGGACGACCCCGACATCGTCGCGGCGACGATGGAGAAGCCGGGCGTGGTGCTCCGGCGTCCGGTCGGATCGGACGGTCCGTTCACCGAGCATTCCGAGTTGCCGACCGATCTCGCTGACGACGAGGCCAAGCCAAAGCGCAAAGCGAAGTCCAAGCCGACAAATCGTCGGGCGAAAGCCGCAAAGCAACCATCACGCAAGGTCGACGATCAACAGGCGCGCAAGGCCGCCGCGGCGTTCGAGAAGGAAGAGCGGCGGCGGGAAGCCGAGCGCCGCAAGGAGGAGGCCGCCCGCGCCAAGGAGCGCGCGCGCCGCGAGAAAGCGGTCGCGAGCGCGCAGGCGGCACTGGACGAGGCGAGGCGGGAGCACGACGCCCGCGCGGAGGCGATCGAAGCGGAGCGAGTTGCGCTGGACGAACGCGCCGAGGCGGAGCAGAGCCGGTGGGACAAGCAGAGGATGAAGCTGGCGGAGGCTGTGCGTCGCGCGCGGGAGTAAATGCCCGGCCATGCGCGCCGCGTCGTCGTCCTTGGCGGCGAGGTCGCGGTTCCATGCCTATATGGACTGACGTCCCACATAGGTTGCCATGTCTGAAAAGCCGTCGATTTCTAAAAGCCTCAATTCTGCAAGCCCGATAATCGCGCGCCCGCGCCGCGCGGCGCCGGTCCTGGTGTGCCGCAAGTGCCTCAAGCGCAGCGACGAGGGCCGCGACGTCAGGCGTGCGCTGAAATCCGAACTGAAGGCGAATAAGCGCGACGGCAACAAGCCGGCCAAGCTGATCGTGACCGGATGCTTCGGCCTTTGCCCGAAACAATCGATCGTGATCGCGAGCGGCGCCAGCCTGGCGCGGCAGGAATATGTGCTGGTTGCGGACCGCGATCAGG
This sequence comes from Bradyrhizobium sp. WSM4874, assembly GCF_055811835.1. Classification (NCBI taxonomy): domain Bacteria; kingdom Pseudomonadati; phylum Pseudomonadota; class Alphaproteobacteria; order Hyphomicrobiales; family Nitrobacteraceae; genus Bradyrhizobium; species Bradyrhizobium sp. WSM4874. The sequence continues at coordinate 172,558 of NZ_JBVVPR010000004.1, read as the reverse complement.
TGCCGCGGGCGCTCGCGTTGTTGGATGGCGAGCCCGGCGCGTGACGACCGGTCTGCGTTGAGCGGAAGACTCGGGACAAATTCGCTTGCCTTGCTTGGCATCCTTTTGCACTCTGGCGGGAAGGAGACCAACGCATGAAGATCATGACTGTCGCGTGTGCGCTCGGAACCGCCCTGGTGCTGTGCAATCTCGGGATATCGGATGCCGAAGCCCGAACGCGGAAGGTCCGCGTGGTGGATGAACAACGGCTGAGGGTGGATGTCCCCGTGCTCAGGCCGACGCCGTGGGATTACAATATCGTTCCACGCTATCGCTATCGCCCGGAAGACGACCGGGTCGATCCCTACGGTCCGCCTTTGGTGTCGTCGTATGTCCGCTACGAGGGCTGGCGGTGGCCGTACTGGTGGTGAAGACCACCGACGGACGCGGAATTGATTGGCGCCTGTAGCCCGGATGGAGCGAAGCGTAATCCGGGGCCGGACCATCCGCATCGCATGACCGCCCGCATGGCACGAATCCCGGATTACGCTTCGCTCCATCCGGGCTACGTTCCTAATCGCCGTCGTCGGCAGCAAGCCGCACAAACTGCCGCTTCATCGCGTTGACCCTCGCGACGTAGCTTGCGACGAGGTGATCGCCGCAGCGCTCGTCGGCGATCATCGCAAACTTGCGGCGTGCGTAGGCCGTGGCGGGGCCGGCGCCGCAGAGATGGATGAAGGCGGCCAGATCCTGCTTCTCGCGCGCACTCGCCTTCACATCGCCCGCACGGGTCAAGACATCAGCGACATTGCGGTCCAGATAGACCGATGCCAGCTCGACGGCGTGGCTCGGGAGCGCGCGGATGTAGAGAAAGGGAGAACCGCAGCCGGCCTCCGTGACCGCGTTGCTGCGAATACAGAACCGCGCGGCGTCGGCATAGGCTGCGTCCAGCATCTGGTAGAGGCCGACGGCGCTGGAGGCGGGCCGGTAGATCGCGAGCGGATTAAAACTCCATCGCCAGCGCCAGTAGGTGCGCGCGAGCGGATTGCCCGATGTCTCGACCTGCGCCAGCGCGGCCAGCAATTCGGGCGTGATCGTCGCGGTGGAATGCTTGCGAAACAGCGGCCCGTATTGCCGCCAAGTCTCCGATGGCTCCTTGTCGAGCGCGTGGCCGACAAGGCCGAACAGCTCGGTCGGCTTGCGCATCGTTTGATAGGCGATGTTGACGAGCCCGACGACCGCAAGCAGCATCGCCGCGCCGCTCGCGATCCGAACCATGCGCGGTGCGCGCGCGAAAGTCTTTCGCAGCCATCGCGTGCGTCGCCGCAGCTTGCGAAGGCGAGGGAGGAGGGGCTTGCTTCTTCCTGGCATCGGTCTTCCGGGAGTGCATTGCGGAGGCTTTGCACCTGGTTAACGCGGTCACCAGGCCTTGAAATCCGGCTTCTTTTCCCTCTGGTCGCGCCCTTTCAAGTCGCCGCTCCGTACTCCCACGGCAGCTCGCATCCTTGATGGAAATAACCCGAGGTTGTAGTGTGCGCCGCAGCAGGGTTAATTTTGTGTGAATGGATCGACTGGAATGACCGTAATCGAAAGCGTGGTGTCGGCGGAAGCTGCGGAGCGGAAAATGCCGCCGGGCGTGCTGGTCGAAGGGCCGGTGGTCGAGGCCAAGTTTCGCGATTCCTACATCTCCTTCGTCATCATGATCGGCGGTTCGATCGCGGCGCTGGTCTGGGCCTTCTGGCAAGGCATCGGCTGGGTGGAGGTTTCGGTCTTCGCCGGCACATTCGCGCTGTCCACGGTCGGCATCGGCTTCATGCATCGCTACTTCGTCCACCGCAGCTTTCGCTGCGGTCCGGTGATGCGGACGCTGTTCGCGGCTATCGCCACCATGGCGGTGCAGGGCTCGATCCTGAAATGGGTGAGCAATCATCGCCGGCATCATCTTCACTCCGACAAGCCCGGCGACGTCCACAGCCCTTACTATGACGGCGACGGCAACCCCTATGTCACCTTCGCCAAGGGGATGATGCACGCGCAAGGCGGCTGGGTGTGGGACCAGGCCACCACCGATGCCGGATACTACGCCAAGGATATCCTGGCCGACCCGATCGCCATGTTCTTCACCAGGACGCGCTGGTACTGGTACGCGCTCTCGGCGGTGATCATTCCGGGCGCGATCGGCTACGCGTTCGGCGGCGTGCACACGATGACCGGCTGCATCCTGTTCTCCGGCCTGTTCCGCAGCTACCTCATGACCATGGCGACATCGCTGGTCAACTCGGTCTGCCACAGCGACGGCCGCTACGGCTACCGCCGCTTCGATCTCGACGACGGCACCACCAACGAGTTCGTGACCACGATCCTCACCTTCGGCGAAGGCCTGCACAACAACCATCACCGGTTTCCGCGCGACGCCTACATTTCGCACGCCTGGTACGAGATCGACATCAACGGCCTGATCATTCTCGGGCTTGGTAAGCTCGGGTTGGTGCACGACATCTTCGCGGCGGGAAGCAGGACGCCTCACTCAGGAGCAGACGGCGGAAAACGTCCGGTGGCGGACACGGAAGCGATGGTCTGAGGTCGCTGTAGCCCGGATGGAGCGCAGCGCAATCCGGGACCAGCGTAGCTTGGCGCGAGATCCCGGATTTCGCTGCGCTCCATCCGGGCTACGGTCCTTGACCGCCGCAAGCCGCAGAAGCTGCCGCTTTATCGCGTTGACCCGCATGCCGCGTTGAATTTTCCGCATGAACGCCATCGGTGAAATCCAAACCTAAGTTGTGTTCGGAGGGAACTCTGGCCCGATGGGGCCGTTGAGCCTGTGATCCCCGAGCGTAGCGAGATCGAACCTCCGATCCTCGCCTGAGTAACCGCCGTCGCGTTGTGAGCGCGGCTCGGCGCGAAGCGTGCTCCGTGCGTACCAACCGGAAATCTTCATGAACAACCCCGATGTTCGCAATCCGATTCAGATCGACCGCGGCTCCAGCCTGGCGATCTCTCATGAAATAGCAGACCGCCTGCGGATCAAGCTTCGCGGCGAGCACGACCCATTGCCGCAACATCTGACGGCCCTGGTCGACCGCATTGCGCAGATTCGCAGCCATTCGAACCAAGCGACGCTCGTGATGACCTCCGGATCGGATTCAGCATGTTAGACTTTTCGAATGCATCTTTTACGCCTGAAACCATCGGCATCATGAAAACTGCGCTGGACACGGCGGTTGCGTCACTGCCGGCCCCGGTCAGCTCCGCGCATGTCCGGTCGATCGCGGAAACAATCCTTCGCACAGCGAAGGAGGGCGAGCGAGACCCCGTCGTCCTGGAGCGCATGGCGTTGATGGAGCTTCAGATCTCGCCGCGTGATTGAGGCCGGTCCGCGAGCTTCGGCGCAGACGTGCTCGCATTGCCCTGCGGGCTCACCAATCCGGATCGCCGTAATAGGGATCAACCATATAGGGCGGCGGCATCCACGGCCCTCGTGACGGCCGGGGTCGCCGAGGTGCGGCCGCTTGCGCGTGCGGCCGTGCCGGCGCAGCGGTCTCGTTGTTCATCACGCTGCGCGCGGCGGGTTTCGCCGATGCGGGTGCGGATGAAGATGCGGATGACGTCGTCAGCTCCTTTTGCAGCGCCTGGACCTGTGCGGCGAGGCGCGCATTGGCCGCCGCATCCTTCTCCTGCGCCGCCTTGAGCTGCTGAATGGTGTCGGCCTGCTCGCGCAGCGTCTGTTCGTTGCGGCTTTTCAGTTGCTCGAGCTTTCCGTTCATGTTCGCAAGCTCGCTGGTGATGGTCTTGAGCGATTGCGCGAGATCAGACGACGAGGGGGCAGGCGTTGTGGCGCCAGTTCTTGAAGCGTCAGGTCTTGAAGCGTCGGGCCTTGGAGCGTCGGGTCTTGAAGCGTCAAACCCTGCATTGCTCTCCGTGTCCTTGCCGGCCGGCGGCGCGGGCACCGTGCCGGGGTCATCCGCGGCAGCCAGCTGCACGGCCGGCGGTTGCGCCGGACTTTCCACCGCGGACGCTTGCGGAGGCTCAGTTGCGGCCGGCGGAGCCCATCGCGCCATGATCGATTTGGCCATCGACCTGGCCTCATCGCGATATTGCGAAGCGAAGGCGGCACCGAGAACGCCGATCGCCAGCACGAGACCGACCAGAGCGCGCATCATGGGCCGATCCGCCTTCAGGCCTTGGGTGCGAACCGTGCTGGCCGGCGCCAGCGCCGCGGCCTTGGGAGTCTTGTCCTCGGGAGCCTTGTCCTTGGGAGTCTCGACAGTCTCCGCACCGGCGCTTGCTCGCGAGGGCCGTGGGCTTTCGCTGCCGCGTTCCATTCCGGAAACCAGCCGGTCCAGCCGCGCCAGGTCTTGCTCCGCGCTCTTGATCCGGTCGTAGGCCCGCGCCAGCCCGCCGTCGGCGCGCTCCACGTCCGGCTTGGGCGCATCGGGCTTGGGCGCGTCTGGCTTGTGGTCGTCAGGTTTGGGGTCGTTCGTCTCGGGCACCGATGCGCTCTCGATCCAGTCGGCGTCAATGGGAAGTGCGGCAGTCCGATCGTCCGAACGATAAGTCTTGCCGCCGTCCAAGACAACGCGCGTGCGAAGGAGAAATTATGGCGAGGCCTCGGGGTGGGGCGGTCGCGGGGTATGCAACGGGCGCCCTTGATCTGGATCAAGCATGCAGCGCCCGACCGTCGCCACCGTGCAGACATTCATCGGAAGGAACACATGGTTCAGACAAGAGCGATCATCCTTGGTGCCTTCGCGGCCCTGCTGCTGGCCGTGCCGGCCAAGGCACAGGTGCTGGTCGACGTTTCCAAGATCAGCTGCGACCAGTACATCACCCAGCGTATTACCCACATGCAGACCGTGAACGTCTGGCTCGCCGGGTTCTACGCCGGCCGCCGCAACAATCCCGTCGTGGATACGCAAGCGCTGAACAAGAACGGCAACAAGCTCTCGCGCTTCTGCGAGTCGCATCGCGAGATGCCGCTGCTGGACGCGGTCGATGCCAATACGAAGTAGGGGCCGAGGGGGGCGCGGGCGTTTGCGGTCGTGTCGGCCTGACCATATCCCGCATTACGGCGACGTGCACTGAATCTACATCGACAGGTGAAGTGCACTGTCACCGTCATCGCCGGCGATCAATAGCGACCGCCGTGGCCCTTTTGCTGCGTGATCCAGTCCGACAATGTTTTCGGTGTCGATCCCACGGTCCGGCCCGGTGATGCCTTCGGATTGTCGCGAACGCCTTTCGTCGGACGGGTGCGCGGCGCTTCCGTTCCGTTGACGCTCTTCGAGCCAGCGATCGATGCCTCCGCGGCTTCCTTCTCCAGGCGCAACTGTTTCAATCGCGCCATCTTGAGGCGCTCTGCCTCGACTGCGGGTCCTTCGGACAGCAGCGGCCTGTGTTGAGCCACCTCCGCCGGGACGATGACACCGATAATGGTTGTCTCGCCGAGCGCCTTGCAGGCTTCGAGCCGATGCAGTCCCTCGACCAGAACGAGGCGGTCTCCGTCGAGCCGGACGGAAATGGGTTCCTGTTGTCCGATGTCCAGCATACTTTCAGCGATCTCCCCGACGATCTCGGGCTTGATGGCTTTCTTCTGCTTCGTGGGAACGAAGATCTTCTCGATCGGGAAGCTTTCCGGTTTGGGCATAATCTGACTCCGCTTCTACCGGGCCGTCGGAACCGATGCCGGCGGTGGTCGGAGTTTAGGAGGGAAGGGCTCGACCGCAAAGGTAATTTCGGCGGCGGGGTGTTGATGAGCATCGAAGCTGGAACCAATCTGGATCACGGCGACTACATTGACAGTTCACTTAATCGAAGCCGTCCGTCAAACGCGAGCCGAAGCCGCAGATCGGCAGGACGGAGCGAATTAATTTGGTGCACTGTCATCGTAATTCCCGGGTTCTACGCCGGCCGCCGCAACAACCCCGTTGTGGACACGCAAGCGCTGAACAGGAACAGCAACAAGCCCTCGCGCTTCTGCGAGGTCCCATCGCGAGATGCCGCGGAGGGACGCGGTCGAGGCCAATACGAAGTAGGGGCGGCGTGCAGCTCAGGGCGAGGCGTCCGCGGACGGATCAGCCAGTTAGGCGGCGTGTTCCGTGGATCGCGTTACATCGCCGCGGCCCGCGAGAAGGCCGGCAACGGAGATATCTTCGTCAAGCGCTTCCCAGTGCAAGCCGACGCGGCTTAGCTCGACCTGGTTGCGTTCGTCTGGCGTTGCATGGAGCAGGCGCGGAAACCACGCAAGCGGGATCCCGAGTGTCCTTCCATCGGACAGTTCGACCCACATCGTGTGTTCGTCGAAGCGAACGCTAGTTGCCGAAATGGTCATGCCAAGCCTTCAGAAGAAGCTCGCGGTTGTCTTCCACGACGCGCAGGATATTCGAAAGTTCCCGCGGATTGAAGCCATAACTGTCGGCTATTGATATGCCAGGCTCAAGCCAAATCTTGGCGTCCCGGCCGCCGCCTTTGACATGTATATGGGGCAGCTCGGGTGGCTGCCCCTCATTTGAGAAGAAGTAGTAACGCAAGCCGCCCTGGCGTAATGCAACTGGCATCAATGCCTCCGGGCGGCTTGCGCTATTGGTATCAGCTACACCCCGTCGTGCTTCCGCAAGTATCGCACTTCATACACGTGCCATTCCGCACCAGCGTGAAGTTGCCGCACTCGCTGCACATCTCGCCTTCGTAGCCCTTGGCTTTGGCTTCCGCGCGGCGCTCGGCTTTGCTGGGCACCGCGACTTGCGCGCTGCCGGCCTTGCTCCATTGCAGGGCCTCTAACTTCTCGGTGGGCGAGAGGTCGTGGGCCACTTCCTGCTTCAGCGCGACCGCGCCTTCCAGGACGTCGCCGGCACGGCCTGCGCCGTGCGAGGCGAGCGAGGTCACCTTGCTGCCGCCGGCCGGAGCGCTGTCGTTGCCTTGCGCGACCGCGGTCGAGCCGCCGCGCATCACCACGAGGTTGTCGGTGCGGGAGCGGGTGAGGCCGCGCGACACCAGCTTGGAGGCGCGCTGGCCGTGATCATCCGGCTCCTTGCCTTCCTCGACGCCCTTGCCGAGCACGTCGAACCCGGTCTCGCTGGGATCGACATGGGCGAGGTCGAAGCGGCTGAGATAGCTCACCGCCAGCTCGCGGAAGACGTAGTCGAGGATCGAGGTCGCATACTTGATGCTGTCGTTGCCCTGCACGGGGCCCGCGGGTTCGAAGCGGGTGAAGGTGAAGGCGTCGACATATTCGTCGAGCGGCACGCCGTACTGGAGACCCAGCGACACCGCGATGGCGAAGTTGTTGATGAAGGAGCGCAGTGCCGCGCCTTCCTTGTGCATGTCGATGAAGATCTCGCCGATGCGGCCGTCGTCATATTCGCCGGTGCGCAAATAGACCTTGTGGCCGCCGACGACCGCCTTCTGGGTGTAGCCCTTGCGGCGATCCGGCATCTTCTCGCGCTCGCGCATCACGATGATGCGCTCGACCAGCTTCTCGACGATCTTTTCCGAGACCTGGGCGGTGCGTGCCGCCATCGGCTTGTCGTAGAGATGCTCGACCGCATCGTCCTCGTCCTCATCGTCGGCGATGAGCTGCGAGTTGAGCGGCTGGCTGAGCTTGGAGCCGTCGCGATAGAGCGCGTTGGCCTTGAGCGCCAGCTTCCACGACAGCATGTAGGCGGACTTGCAGTCCTCCACGGTGGCGTCGTTCGGCATGTTGATGGTCTTGGAGATCGCACCCGAGATGAAGGGCTGCGCCGCCGACATCATGCGGATGTGGCTCTCGACCGAGAGATAGCGCTTGCCGACCTTGCCGCAAGGGTTAGCGCAGTCGAACACCGGATAGTGCTCGGCCTTGAGGTGCGGGGCACCTTCCACCGTCATCGCGCCGCAGATGTGGACGTTGGCCGCCTCGATCTCGCGCTTAGTGAAGCCCACGGCCTGGAGCAGGTCGAAGCCGGGGGCCGCGATCGCCTCGGCGCCGATGCCGAGCTGGTCGCGGATGAAGTCCTCGCCAAAAGTCCATTTGTTGAAGGCGAACTTGATGTCGAACGCTGTCGGCAGCGCCTTCTCGACCTTGGCAATGGCCTCGTCCGTGAAGCCCTTGGCCTTCAGCGTCGAGGCGTTGATGCCGGGCGCGTTGGAGAGCGAGCCGTGGCCGACGGCGTAGGCCTCGATCTCCGCGATCTCGCTCTCGCGATAGCCGAGCGCGCGCAACGCGGCGGGGACCGCGCGGTTGATGATCTTGAAGTAGCCGCCGCCGGCGAGCTTCTTGAACTTCACCAGCGCAAAATCAGGCTCGATGCCGGTGGTGTCGCAATCCATGACGAGGCCGATCGTGCCCGTGGGCGCGATCACCGTGGTCTGGGCGTTGCGATAGCCGTGCTTCTCGCCGAGCTCGAGCGCCGCATCCCAGGCCGCTTGCGCGTGGGTGACGAGGTCTCCTTGCGGGCAGGACACCAGGTCCATCGGCACGGGGTTGACGCTCAGCGCCTCGTAGCCGTTGGACTGGCCATGGGCGGCGCGGCGGTGGTTGCGGATCACGCGCAGCATGTGCGCGGCGTTCTTCTTGTAGCCGGGGAAGGTGCCGAGCTCGGAAGCCATCTCGGCCGAGGTCTTGTAGGTGATGCCCGTCATGATCGCGGTCAGCGCGCCGGCGATGGCGCGGCCTTCCTTGCTGTCATAGGACAGACCCATGGTCATCAGCAGGCCGCCGATATTGGCGTAGCCGAGGCCGAGCGTGCGGAACTCGTAGGAGAGCTCGGCGATCGACTTCGACGGGAACTGAGCCATCATCACCGAGATTTCGAGCACGATGGTCCAGAGCCGGCAGAGGTGCTCGTAGCCCTCGACGTCGAAACGCTTGGAGGGGATGTCGTAGAACGTCAGCAGATTGGCGGAGGCGAGGTTGCACGCCGTGTCGTCCAGGAACATGTATTCCGAGCACGGATTGGAAGCGCGGATGTCGCCGGACGCCTTGCAGGTGTGCCAGTCGTTCATGGTGGTGTTGAAGTGCAGGCCCGGGTCGGCCGACGCCCAGGCGGCGTAGCCGATTTTTTCCCAGAGGTCGCGCGCCTTCAGCGTCTTGGTGATCTTCTTGGTGGTGCGTCCGACGAGATTCCAGTCGCCGTCGGTCTCGACCGCGCGCAGGAAGTCGTCCTTGAGCGAGACCGAGTTGTTGGAGTTCTGGCCGGAGACCGTGAGATAGGCTTCCGAATCCCAGTCGGTGTCGTAGACGTCGAACTGGATGTCCTTGTAGCCCTGCTTGGCAAACTGGATGACGCGCTTGATGTAATTGTCGGGCACGAGGCTGCGGCGGGCGAGCTTGATTTCCCGGCGCAGGGCAGGGTTCTTCTCGGGATCGAAGCAATCGTCGCCCGAGCCTTCGCAATTGACGCAGGCCTTGAGCACGGCCTTGAGGTGCTTCTGGTTGATCTTGGATCCGGTGACGAGAGCGGCGACCTTCTGCTCCTCCTTCACCTTCCAGTCGATATAGGTCTCGATATCGGGGTGATCGACGTCGACGACGACCATCTTGGCGGCGCGGCGCGTGGTGCCGCCCGACTTGATCGCGCCGGCGGCGCGGTCGCCGATCTTGAGGAAGCTCATCAGGCCGGACGAGCGGCCGCCGCCGGAGAGGCGTTCGCCTTCGCCGCGCAGGCGCGAGAAGTTGGAGCCGGTGCCGGAGCCGTATTTGAACAGGCGGGCTTCGCGGACCCAGAGGTCCATGATGCCGCCCTCGTTGACGAGGTCGTCACCGACGCCCTGGATGAAGCAGGCGTGCGGCTGCGGATGCTCGTAGGAGGATTTCGAGCGCGTCAGCTTGCCGGTGAAGGGGTCGACGTAATAATGGCCCTGGCCGGGGCCGTCGATGCCATAGGCCCAGTGCAGACCGGTGTTGAACCATTGCGGCGAGTTCGGCGCGACCATCTGCATGGTCAGCATGTAGCGGAGCTCATCGTAGAAGGTCTGGGCGTCCTCGTCGGAGGAGAAGTAGTTGCCCTTCCAGCCCCAATAGGTCCAGCAGCCGGCGAGACGGTCGAACACCTGCTTGGCCGAGAGCTCGCTGACATAGCGCTCTTTCTCGGGCAGGAGGGCGAGCGCCTCCGTGTCGGGCACGGAGCGCCACAGGAAGGAGGGGACGGACTCTTCCTCGACCTTCTTCAGGCGCGCGGCAACGCCGGCCTTGCGGAAGTACTTCTGGGCCAGGACGTCGGAGGCGACCTGCGACCACGCGGTCGGCACCTCGACATTGTCGAGCTTGAACACGACCGAGCCGTCGGGATTCCTGATCTCCGACGTGGTCAGCCGGAAATCGATGCCGGCGTAAGGTGACTGTCCCGAAGTGGTGTGGCGCCGCTCAATCCGCATGGTCTTGCCCCGTCCTATCTTTGACCGAACCGCCTCCGTTCAGGCGTGCCGGGTCATCATTTCATTTCGCGGTGCTCGGCGGCCGCCTGGCCCCTGGCATCGCAGTTCAGCCGGTAGACCCGGCCCGTTTTCTCCCGACGCGATTGCTCGATGCGCGCACCGATCATCCGCCGGCACGTCCAGACCCATCCGCCCCAAAGGGATGAGCCCGACATGCGTTCAACGCCCCACAACGTCACGTCTTCAACCATTGCCATCCGAGCCTGTTTCCAGCCCGTTCAGGCGCCCGAAAAGTCCGCTCTCGCCGGGCAGACAAGCCCGTATCCCGCTGCCTTTGTCTGGCTTGGCGGAGTGCTGTTTTGCAGACCCTTTGGGGGAGTGCCGGCGGGACGCAAACACACTCGCGCCGAACGGATCGAAAACTAGGACTCTCCGTTGCGCCCGTCAAGAACTAGTGCGAGTTCCTGAATCAAATACTAAATATGGTGGATTGTGGGGGATAACAGGGGGCAAGCCCGCACCTGTTGTGGAGCCAAGTATCAGTGAGTCCTCAGGGATTCCCAACCGAAAAAATTTGCATCTGGTGGTCCTGCTGAGGCTTCACCCCGCTGTTCACAGGGCAGGTATATTTTTAAGTCGCGGGCTTGCCTCAGCGGGACTCACGTAGGGCTACGGTAGGTAAGGGCAGGCATGCCCGCCGGGCTGGTGGTGGGAGGCGCGAATCCGCGCCAAGCTGCGCTTGATTTTGCCGGACTACCCACATGCTTGATTCGACCCGCCGGGATGCGCGCGCGCGCATCGCCCCGGCCGGCCTGATGTTCCTCGCCATCACCTCGGTGGGCTGGGGCTTCAACTGGCCGGTGACGAAATTCCTGCTCTCCGAGCTGCCGCCGCTGACCCTGCGCGGGGTGACCGGCGTGCTGGGCGCGGTGCTGCTGGCGGCGCTGGCGCTGATCCGCCGCGACAGCCTCCGGGTCCCGCGCGAGATCTGGCCGCGGCTCGTGACCGCCGCGATCCTCAACGTCACCGGCTGGATGGTGCTGATGGGCCTGGCGCTGCTGTGGCTGCCGGCGAGCGAAGCCGCGCTGATCGCCTACACCATGCCGGTCTGGGCCTCGCTGATCGCCTGGCCGGTGCTGGGTGAGCGCCCGACCTTGTTGCGCACCATCGCGCTGGTGATGGCGTTTGCCGGGCTTGCCTCGATCATGGGCGGCAACGGTTTTGCCGCCACCGCGGACAAGCTGCCGGGCATCATCATGGCGCTGTGCGGCGCGTTCGGCTTCGCGCTCGGCACGGTGTTTTCGAAGAAGTACCCGATCCGCCTGCCGCCGATCACGGCCGCGGCCTGGCAGATCGGGATCGGCTGCCTGCCGATCACGATCATCGGCCTCGCCGTCGAGACCACCCATCTGGAGCTGGTGACGCCGGTCGGATGGTGGCTGCTGGTCTATTCGACCGTGGTGCAGTTCTGCATCGCCTATGTCAGCTGGTTCGCTGCCCTGGCGCGCCTGCCGGCTTCCGTCGCCGCGATCGGCACGATGGCGGTGCCCGTCATCGGCGTCGTGGCATCCGCGATCGCACTCCACGAGCCGCTGGGAGCAGGGCAGATTGCCGCGCTGATCTTCACGCTGGCGGCGGTGGTGCTGGCAACGCGGTAGGCGCCTAAATTTCGGTGACGACCGACGCTTCACACCGCCTTGTCTCCGAACGCAGCGGGAAGCGTGGTGAGGAACGACATCACGCGCTGTGTGCGCAGGGGCGGGCGGCGGTCGGAGGTGCGCAGCATCCATAGGGGCTCCGCCGGCGCGCGCCAGGGCGCAAGCACTTCGACCAGCCGGCCGGCGCGCAGGTCTTCATGGACGAGCCACGCCGGCCCCCAGCCGATGCCGAACCCATTCGCGATCAAAGCGAGCGAAGCGTGCGCGTCGTCGCAAATGTGCTTGGGCTTGGGCGTGACGCGAATGAGTCCTTTGCCGCGCGGGTCGGCGAAGCGCCAGGTGAGGATCTGACCGCTCGCGGGATTCCGGAAGCCGACGTGGTCGTGCGCGGAAAGCTCGTATGGCGTAGCCGGCGCGCCGCGCGCGTTCAGATAGGCAGGCGAGGCGCAAGCGATCTAGGAGAACGTGCAAAGCCGCCGCGCCTGATGGCCGGGCGCGCGGTCGAGGGGCCCTGAGCGGATCGCGACGTCGACGCCTTCCGCCGCGAGATCGAGAATCTCGTTGCGGAATTTGACCTCGATCTCGATTTCCGGCCGTACCCGCAGGAATGCGGGCAGTCGCGGCAGGATGCAGGCGCGCGCGAACGAGGCGGGGGCGGTCACGCGCACACGTCCGCCATCGTCGCACGCGACTTCGCCGAGCGCGGATTGGACACGGGCGAGACTTTCGGCCAACGCGCGTCCCGCCGCCATTAGCCTGTCGCCCTCTTCGGTCAGCGCCAACGAATGGGTGGAGCGATGCAAAAGCCGCAACCCGCGAGCCTTTTCGAAGCGGGCGACCGCCTTGGACATTGCCGAGGTGGTCGTCCCCGCCCGCCGCGCGGCTTCGGCGAAGGAGCCCGCCTCGACGACACGGACGAAGGCGAGGAGACGTGAGAGGTCGGGAGGTAAAGTCGTTGTGGACATGCAGTCCACATAGTCATGGCTATGCAGTCACTACAAGAGCCATTCCCTAGCGGCTAAATACGGAGTGTCAGCGCGCAATCTGCGCCGCTAGAAACCGCGGGAAGTCCCATGAACCCCATCGAAATCACCCTGCAAGCCCTCGACGCCGCCGAGCGCGCGATTCCACCCGGCCAGCCGGTTTATATGCTCAATCTGCTGCGCTACCGCGCGTATGCGCGTTACGAGGACGGATTCGACGCCGCGCCCTGCTCGGGCCGCGAAGCCCTTCATGAACGCTATAGGCCGGCATTTCGGCGCCTCGCGGCCGGTAAGCCGCTCGTGCGAATGTTTTCCGGGCCGGTCCTGACGAGCCTCGTCGGCGCGCCAGGCGAACGCTGGGACGAAGCGGCGATCAATGAATACGGCGATTTCGCCACCTTCCGCTCGATCGTCGATACCGAGACTTACCGGCGCGAAGCCGCCCCGCATCGGCACGCGGCGCTCGAGGATTTCCGGCTGTTCGCGCTCGCCAAGGCGATGTGAACGCATTGAGGCGATGGCCTCTGCATTCGCCTTAACGGAGCACTTTTAGTCATCGGGAGTTTGTCTTCGAGCACCTGCTGGCATACTCCAGGGAGGTCGAGATACCGATGCGGGTGACGTTGGGCGGATCTGGCTGTAACAGCTCAAAGGCGCGGCGCCCATTTTGACCGGGTGGCCATCGAAAAGAAGAAGCTGGCGGCGCGGAATGAGTTGGAATGGCCCAAAGGAAAACGTGAGTTCCTCTCGACGCCGGCCTCTCTGCAATGTCTCCGTGGTAGCCCGCATTCTTCACTGCCAAACGACGCGACAGTGCGTTGAAAATATCATGCGTCACAAGGCTGCTGAACATCGCGATTTTGAAAAGCACGATCGCAGCGAGCATTTTGTCGCAGGATCCAAAGCGTTCCTTGGGCTTCGTGCGGCCCCTGCCACGAACGGCGGATTTACCTGATTTAACCGATCCGCACCGCCCACCGGACTATAGTCGCTCGATCGCAGTTTCGTCCGTCCGAAAGGTATCGCAATGAAACACCTGATCCTGGGAGCACTCCTCACCATGGCGGCCAGCCTTCCTTCGTTCGCGCAGACGCCCGCAAGCAAGCCCGTCTCGATCGTTCTCGTACACGGCGCCTTCGTTGACGGCTCGGGCTGGAAGGCTGTCTACGACATTCTGACCCGCGACGGTTATGAGGTTTTGGTCGTCCAGAACTCGACTGCAACGCTCGACGGTGATGTCGAGACAACGCGGGAGGTCATACGCAAGGCGGGAAAGCCGATCATTTTGGTAGGCCACTCGTATGGCGGTGCCGTCATCACCGAAGCCGGAAGCGATCCCAAGGTTCGCAAGCTTGTCTATATTGCCGCTTTCGCGCCAGAGGTCGGAGAATCCGTCTACGAGCTCGCGACGCGTCCTACTCCGGGCGAGGCCGGTGCACCGTTGTTGCCGCCGAGCGGCGGCTTTCTTCTGGTTGATCCGGCGAAGTTTCCGACTGCGTTCGCGCAGGATGTTGATCCGTCCATCACCGCCTTCATGGCCGCAGCACAAGTTCCGTGGGGACTCAAAGCGGTCGAACACAAGATCGTTGGCGCAGCATGGAAAGACAAGCCCGTGCACTACATGCTGACAACGCAAGATCACATGGTGCCGCCCAGCACACAGCGCTTCATGTCTTCGCGAGCAAAAGCGAAGCTTACCGAGCTGCCGAGCAGCCATGCCGCGATGCTCTCTCACCCGCGGGAAGTTGCAGCCTTCATCGAAAGCGCAGCCGGAGAAGCAGATTGATATCACCGGCACCATGCTGGCGGCAATATTACGACGTTTGGGCTTAGTGCCTTCACAAGACTCAAGGGGAATACGATGACTCAACACGTCCTGGTTATTGTCAGCAACGCGGCCGTGATCGGTCCGCACAATCGTAAGACGGGCTTCTTTTTTGCCGAGGTCGCACATCCGTTCGATGTGCTTGACAAGCCAGGCATTGCCGTTGAGTTCGCCTCTCTAAGGGGCGGGTGGACGCCATATAATGCCTACGACGAGAAAGATCCCGCGCAGAAGTCTTTTCTCGAAAGCAAGGCCTTTCGCCGTTTGAATCGCAGTCGCAAACTAGTTGAGGTGGATGCTGCCGATTACGAAGCCATCTTCGTGCCAGGCGGTCTTGGACCGATGGTCGACATTCAGCGTAACCCCGTCGTTCAAAATGCAGTCGTGCGTGCCTGGAGCACTGGAAAGTTTGTAACTGCCGTTTGTCACGGTCCGTGCGCGCTGCTCGGGGTAGACCTAGGCGATGGCAAGCCGTTCGTGCAGGGCAAGAAGCTTACATCGTTCTCGAAGAAGGAAGAGTACGACTACGCACGCGAAGACGTTCCTTACGAACTCGAAGATGCCCTGCGGGCAGAGGGTGCCGAGTATACGTCCGCAGCAAACTGGCAACCTCACGTCGTCGTCGACGGACGCCTCATCACTGGCCAGAATCCCGCCTCGGCCGGGCTCCTGGCCAAGGAGTTGCTGGCAGCACTCAGAAAATAAAGAATAGGCAGCCGAGCATCGCCTGGCTGACCTGGAGGCCGCATTCCCCGAGGAAGCGTGGTTGATAACAATGCCTCGGACGCAGAACTCGAAGTGAAGGTCTGCTTCGGGGGCATACACGTTGGTTCGCCGGTAGCTCGACGACTTCCGGTCTACTCCCGGCTTCGGACACTTCGCTGTAGCGCAAACTGGAGCAATGGGCCCACGAGCGGACGCATCGCGACTCAGCAGTTCGCAACTTTCGATCGCCCGCGTCAGCGCGCAGCTAACAATTCCGCCAAGGCCGGGGCGTTATGACGGTTCAGCCGCGCTTGGCGCCCGCGGTGACCTCGTCTTTGTGGGCAGCGAAGGCTTCCAGAACTTCGGTTTTCTCGCGCTTCGGGATTTTGAAGTGATCCAGGGTCCGTCCGAGTTCCGCTGCGACCTCGTCGAACTCTGCAGGTGAGATCCGGAGGTTGCGATGGGCCTCCTCAAGGCCAAGCGGGGTTGCGCCGGGCCTGGTTGCTGCAAACTTGAAGGGGCCACCCGAAACGTCGCAGACCCACAACGTGCGCATGAATTTGAGGCCGGGGAGCCTTTCCAGGCTCTTGGTGTGCCATTCTCGGAGCTGCGGATTCTTGGACTTCTGGCCGACGATGGGATTCTTCACGACGGCATCGCTGAAGTGATCCACTACAGCCGCGATGGCGAAAGCGCCGCCCAGCCGCTCATAGAGGCTTTTCTCAGGCGTGGTTTGCTTGTTCTGTGCTTGCGCGTTGTCCGCACTCGCCAAAGCCATGGGGACAGCAATCATCGCCAATCCTGCGACGATGCTTCGTCGCGTGATGGAAGTCGAACGAGTCTTTGTCATTGGCAGCTCCTTAGAGATGGCTCAAAAGGCCTCACCGCCTTGAGCACGGTGTGTCGTAGCTCGGCGTCCTCCGATGCCAACGGGTACGCCGCCACTGTTGGCGTTCAGGCCCCGTCTGATCGGCGCTCTCCTTGCTGTCTCCTTGGATGGCTTTGAAGCGAAGAGGTTCCCGTCAAAAATCGAAGTCGACGAACAAAACCCGCGCCACGAATGTCCGGACTGGGTCACAAGTCGCCGATCACGCCCAACGTAGGAGCTTCCGCTTGGCCTTGGTGAGCCGACGTTATGTACACGGCCTGTCCTATTTCGACGTCATAGACTTGATCGCGGGCGTCGCCTCGAAGGCCAGAATTGTCGGTCTCGATCTGGTCGAATTGGTGCCGGAGCGTGATGTGCAGAATATCGGGGCAATCTGCGCAGCGCGGATCATCTGCAACGCCATTGGATGTGTCGCCAAGCAGATGCGCTAGCCGGCCGGCATGCCTCCCAGCGCCTTCCTGATCATCTCGGCGAGCTGGTTGCGGCGGTAGGGTTTTGTCAGCAGCATCACGCCGTCGTCGAGCTTGCCGTGGTGGACGATGGCGTTGTCGGTATAGCCCGAGGTGTAGAGCACCTTCACGCCGGGGCGGATCGTCGCCACCTTGTCGGCGAGCTCGCGCCCGCTCATGCCGCCGGGGATGACGACGTCGGTGAACAGCAGGTCGAACGGCTGGCCGGCCCGGATCAACTCCAGCGCGGCCTTGCCGTCGGGCGCGGCGACGGTCTGGTAGCCGAGGCTCTGGAGCTGCACGGTGACGAAGTTGCGCACCAGAGTATCATCCTCGACCACGAAAATGGTCTCGGCGCCGCCTTCCGCCTGCGGCGTCGTGGTGGGGGCCGCCTCGGCCATGCCTTCGCCCGGCGGCAGATAGAGCTTGATCGTGGTGCCGTGGCCTTCCTCGCTGTAGATCTTGATGTGGCCGCCGGACTGCTTGACGAAGCCGTAGACCATGGAGAGGCCGAGGCCGCTGCCCTTGCCGACCTCCTTGGTGGTGAAGAACGGCTCGAACGCCTGCTGCTGCACCTCGGCCGGCATGCCGGTGCCGGTGTCGCTGACGGCGAGCATCACGTACGGGCCGGGCCGTACGTCGGGATTGTTTTGCGCATAGGCCTGGTCGAGCACGACGCGGTGGGCCTCGAGCAGCAGCTTGCCGCCGTTCGGCATGGCGTCGCGGGCGTTGATGGCCATGTTGAGCAGGGCATTGGTGAGGCGGGACGGATCGATGTGCGCGGTCATCTGCCCCTGTTCGAGCACGGTCTCGATCTCGATCTGCTCGCCGAGGGTAGGGCGCAGCAGTTTCGCGATGTCCCCGACCGCGGTGTTGATCTCGACGTTGCGCGGCTGGAGCGGCTGCCTGCGCGCAAAGGCGAGCAGATGCTGGATCAGCTCGGCGCAGCGTTCGGCGGCCTCGTCGATCAGGCGCGCCACGCGCTGGAGGTCGGGCTGCTGCTTCAGGCTTGCCACCAGCGTCTCCGTATTGCCGGAGATCACGGTGAGCATGTTGTTGAAGTCGTGCGCGACGCCGCCGGTGAGCTTGCCGATGGCA
This sequence comes from Bradyrhizobium sp. WSM4874, assembly GCF_055811835.1. Taxonomy (NCBI): domain Bacteria; kingdom Pseudomonadati; phylum Pseudomonadota; class Alphaproteobacteria; order Hyphomicrobiales; family Nitrobacteraceae; genus Bradyrhizobium; species Bradyrhizobium sp. WSM4874. The sequence continues at coordinate 154,622 of NZ_JBVVPR010000004.1, read as the reverse complement.
TCCAGTTTCTGCGACTGGTACAACTGCCGCTCGGTCTCGCGCGACATGGTCGCGTCGTGATAGACCAGCACCGCGCCGGAGACGTTGCCTTGCCCGTCCAGCATCGGCCGGCCGCTGATCATGAGATGGCGGGAAGGATTGCCGCTGTGCGGGCGGACGATCATCTCCATATTCTCGAACGGCTCGCCGCGAAGCACGCGTGCCGACGGCAGCTCGTCGGGCTTGAGCGGGGTGACGCCGTCGCCGTGAAGCACACTGGACATCGCGCGCAGATTGCGCAGGTTCATGCCGCTCCGGTGCAGCAGCATGCGCTCCGCGGCCGGATTGGACAGAAGGACGTTGCCCTCGGCATCGATGACCAGCACGGCCTCCGCCATGCTGTGAAACGTGCTCTGGAGCACGTTGACCGACAGGCGCAGCTCGTCATGCGCGGTGACCAGATGCTCGGTGCGCTCGGCCACTGCGGACTCGAGCTGCTGCTTGGCGGCCGTGGTCTCCAATAGCGTGCTCTTGAGTGCGCCCTCGGTGCGCCGGCTCTCGCGCATCATCATCACGACCAGCAGCAGGATCACCAGCGCGCCGGCGAGGTCGATGCCGAGCAGCACGATGCCGGTACGGCGCGAATCCTGGGAGCGCGCCGCGAGCAATCGTTCTTCCTCTGCGCTCAAACGATCGAAATTGCCCATCACCGTGTCCATGAGGCCACGGCCCTCGCCCTTGCCCTGCACCGCGGCAATGCCGGCCTGATCGTTTCCGGCGCGCAGGCGCATCACTTCGGCGGCGATCTCGATCCGGCGGAGCGCCAGCGGCTCGGTGCCCTCGAGCAGCGCGACATGTTCGGGCGTGTCGCGCACGCTGCGCTTGAGGTCGGCGAGTGCCGGTGCGATCCGGGCGTGCACCGCCTGGAATTCTTCGCTGAAGCTCGGGCTGCGATAGATCTCGTAGCCGCGTGCGGCGCTCTCGGCGCTGCGCATCAGCACCCGCAGGTCGGAGATCTTCTTCAGCACCTGGACGGTGTGATTGACCCATGCCGCATCGGACCGTGACTTGACGTCGAGGCCGATCGAGGCTGCGGTGATGATCAGGAGGATGGCAAGTCCAGCACCGAGAATGACGCGCTGCGTTGGGATCAAGGGGCTTCTTTCTTGTCCTTCGGCTGTGAGCCATCGCCCGGCCCGGCGATGCATTCCCGGATCGTGGTCAGCAGCGCGTCCGGCGTGAACGGCTTGCGCAGGCAGCGGGTCGCGCCGAGCTCCAGCGCCATCCGGAGGAAGTCGGGAGAGGGCGAGGCGGATGACGCGAAGGCGTAGCCGGACATCGCGATCAGCGGAACCGCCGGCGCGCGCTCGTGAAAGATGCGAATGGACTCGAAGCCGCGCATATGCGGCATGAAGATGTCGACCAGCATCACATCGAAACTCTGTGTTTCGAGCGCAGCCAAACCCGTTTCTCCGCCGTCAGTCAACGTGACGTCGAAGCCCTGGCGCTGGAGGAGGACCTCGATGGTCGCGCCGACCATCGGATCGTCATCAACCACGAGAATACGCGGCATGACACTTCCCAGTCATCGAAGTCCCCATAGCCAAGTTGATACAGGTGAATCGCGCGTCGGGTCAATTTGGGATTGGATAAGGGTAGATATGCACGGTGCGGTGAATAAAGGTCCGCTCGCGTCGGTTGGTACGCGGCATTGCAGATGACGAACACGCGAAACAGGTGAAGCGCCCCAATGCAAAAAGGCGCCGCATCGCTGCGACGCCTTCTTCTTCAAATGTTGCCGGTGTGCTTACGGGCAAGGATGACGCTGGCCGTCATAGCCCAGATAGGTGCCGGACGCCGGATCGTAGGACTTGTAGCGCTGCGCGCAGTAGCCCTCGGAGTCGCCGCCGCTATCGGGGACCACGGCCACTGACGGCTCGTCATAATAGCTGTCGTCGCCATAGTAGTAGGGGTCGTTGTAATAGCCGCCGCCGTAATAGGCGTACGAGCCGAGGCCGCCGATCGCAGCACCCGCGGCGACACCGGGCCAGAACCCGCCGCCGCGACGATGATGCCAGTGACGACCACTCCAATTGCCGCTACCGCCCTGCCAGTTGCCCGCAGTCGCGACGCTGCGTGTCCCGCTGTAGGACGGCGAAAAGGCCTGTCGGCTCGCGGTGCCGCCTACGAAGCTGCCACCGCTGGGACGTACCGCTGCGCCGGCGGCGAAATTGCCACCGCCACCACCGATCCTCGCGCCGCCGAAACTGCCGCCGCCCATGCGGGCGCCGCCACCGCCAAAGTGAGCACCCCCACCACTGAAGTGAGCGCCGCCGCCACCGCCGCCGAAGTGGGCACCGCCACCTCCGCCGCCAAAGTGGGCACCGCCGCCACCGCCGAAATGCCCACCGCCGCCACCGCCATGTCCGCCGCGACCTTGCGCGAAGCTTGGCGTCGCCAACGGGAGAACCAGCGCCACGGCCGCAGCCGCGCTCAAGACTTTCAGACTCTTCATGATCAAAACTCCTTTTCCCGGAAGCAAACCCCATGAAAGGGCTGTAGTTCCTGGGATCACGGCGGTTTGCGTGCGAGGATAAGCTTTCATGGCCACGCTGTATCCGGCATGAACGGATCGCGTCCGATTTGCGGCAGCGTCCGTGTGCCCGGCGACCGCATCTGCAGCGGGGCACCGCCGCCCGCGCCGAACTGGACATTTCGCCGTCCGGATGGCATCAGGACCCGACGAAGCAGGGCCCTTGCCGCATGAAACAGTTCTTCCTCAAGTTTTTCACCTGGTGGAATGGCCAGACGTTTGGCACTCAACTCTGGACCAAGCGCTACGGCGAGCTGGTCGGCCAGGACGAACAGGGCAACCTCTATTATCGCACCCGCGGCGGGGCGATCGATCCGGCGCTCGGCTTCGAGCGGCGCTGGGTGGTCTATAACGGCTATGCCGAGGCCAGCCGTATCCCGCCGTCCTGGCACGGCTGGATGCATCACACCGTCGACGTGCCGCCGACGCAGGACAACTACCAGCCGCGCGAATGGGAAAAGCCGCACCAGCCCAATCTCACCGGCACGGCGAACGCCTACCGTCCTTCGGGCTCGACGCTCGCCAGCGGCAAGCGGCCGAAGGCGACCGGCGACTATCAGCCCTGGACGCCCAGCTAGGCTTCCGATCCCCGCCTGAATCCTTGTCGTAGGAGTGGATGCACCCGCATCCGCCTCGCTTTGCTGTGGACAGCGGGAACAGCGGGGATGATTGCTGCGCACTGGTTGCAGCCGTGCGAGCGATGCGGCTCAATGGTCGCATCTTACGGAGATGGGAGACCATCGCGTTCGGTTCGGGCAACAGTTCGCGACTGTCTCGAAATGCAGCGGCCGCCGACCAGGACTCGATCGGGAGATAGGCCCCCGGTCTGGAAGCTCCGAAATCGCCCGATGAAATGTGCAGCCGCCGTAAGACAGGAAAGGCCGCCGGGAAACCGGGCGGCCTTTTTCTTTCGTGAAGGGACAACTGGACGTCACGTGCCCCGGACGCGGCGCAGCACGGAGTGATGCGCTGCAGAGCCGGGGCCCATGCCGCGGCGTGCCGCGTGGCTTGTTGGGTCCCGGCTCTGCGCAGTACCGCTACGCGCTGCAGCGCGTCCGGGACACGAGAGTGGAGACTAGGTCATCCGCTCGGCTGCGCGCTTCACCGCTTCGAGGCGGCGCGCCTGGCCTTGCGCGCCACGCTCTCTGAGCAACGCCACCACTTCCGCCGGCGCGGTATCCGGCGAGCCGGCATTGAACGGCGGGGCCGGATTGTATTCGAGCTGAAGCTGGATCGCCTCCGCGGTGGTGCGATTGACCATGATCGACACCAGGGTCAGCGCGAAATCGATTCCCGCGGTGACACCGCCGCCGGTCACGCGGTTGCGGTCGACGCAGACGCGCGTCTTGGTCGGGGTCGCGCCGAACTGGCTGAGCATCTCCATCGCGCTCCAATGCGTGGCGGCGCGGTAGCCCTTCAGGAGGCCGGCGGCGCCGAGCGCCAGCGATCCCGTGCAGACCGAGGTGACGTATTTAGCGCCCTCGGCCTGGCGGCGCAGGAAACCGAGCACCTCCTCGTCATTGAGCAGATCGTTGGTGCCGCCGCCGCCGGGCACGCAGATCACGTCGAGCTGCGGGCAGTCGGCGAATGTCGTGGTCGGCGTCAGCGTCAGCACGGAATCGCTCGGCACCGGCTCGATCCGTTTCCAGATCAAATGCAGCTTTGCGCCGGGCACGGAGGAGAACACCTGCAAGGGACCCGTAAAATCGAGCTGGGTGACGCGCGGAAACACCAAGAGACCGATCTGGAGCGGGGACGACATGAGAGCCTCCAATTATGAGCTTGACGGAGGCAGCCTGTCATGATGCCCTTCTGTCCAAAATGGCGTATTTCCCTCGCTTTCGGACATGACCATGATCGGCATCCTGATCTTCCCGGACTTCCAGTTGCTCGATGCGGCCGGCCCGATCTCGGTGTTCGAGATCGCGGCGCGGTGTACGGGCAAGACGACGACCGGGATCCGCGTGCTGGCGGTGAACGCGGGGCCCGTGCGCAGCTCGTCCGGCGTGGAGATGATGGCGCGCGACTTCAAGTCGGCGAATGCGATCACGACGCTGGTCGTGGCGGGAGGCGCGGGCGTGACGGATGCCGCGCGCTGCGAGATTACGCGCGCCTTCGTGCAGCGGCTGGCGCGGCGCGGCGTGCGGGTCGCAAGCGTCTGCTCGGGCGCCTATGTGCTGGCCGAGGCGGGATTGCTCGACGGCCGCCGCGCCACCACGCATTGGGGACGCACGCGGGATTTCGTCGCGCGCTATCCCAAGGTGAAATTCGAGCCGGACCAGATTTTCACGCGCGATGGCAATGTGTGGACGTCGGCAGGCATCACGGCGGGCATCGACCTCGCGCTCGCGATGGTGACGGAGGATCACGGTGAGCAGATCGCGCAGGACACCGCGCGGCAGCTCGTGCTGTATCATCGCCGCAGCGGCGGCCAGTCGCAATTCTCGTCACTTCTGGAATTGAAGACGCCGAACGGTCGCTTCGGCGCGCTGCTGTCATGGGCGCGCGAGAACCTCGACGCCCGGTTGACGGTCGAAGATCTCGCCGACCGCGCCGGCATGAGTGCGCGGCATTTTGCCCGCGCCTTTGCCGCCGAGACCGGCACGACGCCCTCGAAGGCCATCGAGCGCTTGCGCATCGAGGTCGCGCGCGAGCGCGTGCAGTCCTCGCGCGAGGCGATCGAGCTCGTCGCGGAGGCGACAGGTTTTCGCGATCCCGAGCGCATGCGTCGTGCCTTTATCCGTGCTTTCGGCCAGCCGCCGCAGGCGCTGCGGCGCGCGGCAAGGGCCGGGTAGGGAGAATTGATCGGGTTGGAGAGCCCGCTTGAGCGGGTGAGCAGACTTGCATATGGCCGGGCGTTCCGCCTTTTGACCCGGAACGGACCTCGTCAAGCGGATGCACCCGTTGTAGACGATCGGTACAACACGTACCGTCGCCGATACCTATGCAAGGAACCCCAATGACCGATCGAGAAAAGATCCTGATTGCCCTTCGTGAAAAGCCTCTGAAGACTTTCGAAGTCATGAAGCGCGTGAACATCAAGAACCAGGACGACTGCCAATCGCTCCTGTTGAAGATGCGTGACGAAGGCGCTGTGAAGTTCGATATTCACAAGGGAAATTGGCGCGCTGCGTGACGACATTCGCCTGGTCACCAGCGGCTTCGCGATGGCACAGCGGACATGACGTGAAGATTGATTCAGCCCGATGCGGCCTTGCCGTCGGTTGCCGCGGCGCCCGAGGCCTGTGCGCGCGCCGTCAAGCGCCGCGCGATCGGCATCAGCATATAGGGCGCCAGGTGAATGGGAAACTGCGTCATCGCGAAATAGAGCCAGGTGGTGGGCGGCAGCGCGCCGGCGGTCGCGGCGAGCATCAGGCCCAGATTGCGCTGTGACACCATCAGCCCGAGCGCCAGCGCGCGCTCATAGCCGATACGGCGGAACAGCACCGTGGTGACGGCGAGCAGCGTGAAATAGATCGCGAAGGCGAGCGCTGCGAAGCCGAGGGTGGAGACCGGCCGGGCGACGAGATCGCTCGCGACGTCGCCCATGATCGCGGTCGCGAAGACCAGCAGAATGACGATGTTGAAGCCGTCGATCGGCTGCCTGTGGCGCTGGATCGCGGCCGCGCCGAAGATCTGTCGGATCACGGTCGCGGCCAGCAGCGATGCTGCGAGGATGCCGAGCAGCTTCAAGCCCAGCGCAGGCGGCGAAATGCTGAGCATGCCATCGAGGAACAGGCTTGCGAACAGCGATGCCGTGAACGGCACCAGCGCGGTCGCGCTCACCAGCGTGACCAGCACCAGCGTGGCGTCGAGGCCCATCAGCGCGGCCAGCGCCGGCGCGGCCATCATCGGCGACGCCATGCTCTGCAGCATCAATGCCAGGGCAAGGTCGGGCGCGCGCGCCGTGAGCGCGGTGAGATGGACGATCAGCCCGACGATCACAGGCACGCCGATCATGGTCCAGACGGTCGCGGTCGCCACCAGCGCCGGCCGCCGCAGATGGCCGGAGAGCGCGGCCAGATCGACCCGCATGAAGGAGATGCAGAGCAGGACGAAGATCGCCTCGGTGACGTAGGGACGCAGCAACGCACCGAGCGGCGGCACCGCGAGCGCGATGAACACGACGGCGGCGACCGCGCGGGTGCCTTGGCCACCGAGCCATGTCAGCCCGCGCAGGGGGAGGGCGAATATGCTTTGAAGAACGGGCGGCATCGGGAATGGCGTTTCAGCCCAATCCTTTCAGCCACGCGCCGATCTCGCTCACGGCGACATTGGCCTCTCGCAGCAATTTTCCCATCGTGAAGAAGCCGTGGAACTGGCCGGGATAATGCTTGGTAGCCACGGGCACGCCGGCCTGCTTCAGACGTTCGGCATATTCGTCGCCCTCGTCGCGCAGGGGATCGGCGCCGGCGATCAGCACATAGGCCGGCGGCAAGCCGGCCAGGTTTTCCGCCCGTGCCGGCGAGGCGCGCCAGTCGTGGATATCGGCGGCGCCGTTGAGGTAATGGTCGCGGAACCAGCGGATCACCGAATGCGTCAGCAGCACGCTGGTCTCGGGCTCGCTGTGGGAGCCGTGCGTCATGGCGAAATCGGTCGCGGGGTAGATCAGCAACTGGCCCGCGATGGCGGGTCCGTTGCCGTCGCGCGCGGCGAGCGCGACGACCGCGGCGAGGTTGCCACCGGCGCTATCGCCGCCGACCGAAAGCCGGGAGGCGTCGATGCCGAGCTCGCGCGCGCTGGCGGCGACCCATTTGGTCGCGGCGATCGCGTCATCGGCGGCGGCGGGAAATTTGTGCTCGGGCGCGAGGCGATAGTCCACCGAGATCACGATCAGCGCGCCGGCGTCGGCGAGCTGGCGGCAGACGACGTCATGGGAGTCGAGATCGCCGATCACCCAGCCGCCGCCATGGAAGAACACCAGCGCCGGGGACAAGCCATCGTGCCGGCGCGGCTCCTTCGGAACATAGAGGCGCGCGGGAATGGCGCCGTGCGGTGCCGGGATCGACAGCGGCGTGACGCGCGCGAGGTCCGGTGGCTCGGGATTGGTCGCAAAGCGCGCCTGCGCGTAATAGGCGCGCGCTTCCGGGGCGGTCAGGGTCTCGTAGGCGGGGCGGCCGGCCTCCTGGAAGGCCTTGTAGACGGCGGCAGCATCGGGATCGAGCACGACGGACATGGGGAAGCGACCTCTGGGTTTCCAGTTATGGTTGGAGTTCTTTTTGGGAGCGGCGCCGCCTGGCCCCCGGGGAAGGGCGCTCGACTATCCCATCCGGGGGCCGATCTGGCCAGACCAGGCCGGGAAGGGCAGGGATGCCGCCCTTCCCCCGCCGTATTCGCCGTGTTAACCGGATGGCCTGCGAGCGGCGGTATCCCCTGTAGAATGTCCAGCAAGCCCGATTCGCTGTTGAAGCCGCGCGAGATGTTTCGAACATTTACCCTGACAGGTCTTGCGGCGCTTCTGGCCGCCACCGCACTGACGGCTGCGACGCCGGCGCAGGCGCAGATCGGCACGATCTTTTCCGATCCGCCGCCGCTGCGGCCGCCCGGCAACATTCCACGGGGCCAGCCCCAGCCGCAGCAGCAGATCCCCGACGACGACGAAGAGGTGCCGGAGCTGCCGCCGCAGGGCCGTGTGCTGCCGTCGCGTCCGATGGCGCCGCCGCCGGGCCGGCAGGGCAATGTGATGCCGGGCCCGGTCGAGACCCAGCCTCTGGCGCCGCCGCCCGGTTCTAGCGCCGCTCCGCCAAACCAGCCGCCGCCCGTCGCGGTCGCTCCGCCCAGTCCGCAAGGCGCCCCGGGTGCGCCCGGTCAGCGCCAGCCACAGCAGAAGGGCGGGCCGGGCGGCGCAGTCCCGCAGACTCCGGCGAGCCTTCAGCCGGGCGACGAGGTCGTTACCGAGCCGCCGGCCCAGAAGATCGTGAACAAGAAGGCGACCTTCTCCGGCCTCGACAAGATCACCGGGCGCATCATCAATTTCGACGAGGAGATCGGCGAGACCGTGCAGTTCGGGGCGCTGCGGGTCAAAACCGACGCCTGCTACACCCGGCCCGCGACCGAGGCCGCCAACACCGACGCCTTCGTCGAGGTCGATGAGATCACCTTGCAGGGTGAGGTGAAGCGCATCTTCTCGGGCTGGATGTACGCGGCAAGTCCGGGCCTGCACGGCGTCGAGCACCCGATCTACGATATCTGGCTCACCGACTGCAAAGAGCCGCAGCAAACGATTGCGACCGCGGCACCGGATCCCGGCACCAAGCCGGCAGCACCGCCGCCGCCCGCGCAGAAGAAAGCAGCGCCCAAGCAGGTGCAGCAGCGTCCGCCGCAGCCCTTGCCGCCGATCCAGCAGCAGCAGCCGGCTCCGCCGCCGCCACCTCCGCCGCCCGAGCAGCGCCCGGGTCTGTTCGGTATCCCCGGGTTTGGCCGCTAGGCCAAATCCCCCGAATTCGGTCGGAAATGCCTGGTTATTGGCGTGCGGCGATGATCTCGAGCGCGCGTGCGCCCGGGATCGCTTCACCGGCGGAGAGCCTCAGGAAATCGCCGGGCTCGCCCGCGAGCGCCTTGTCAAGCAACGCCGTGTAGCGCCGCCGCGAAATCTCGGCCGCGCCAAAACTCTTCAGGTGTTCGGTGACGTATTGGGTGTCGAGCAGCTCGAAGCCGCCATGGATGAGCCGCGCGACCAGATGCACCAGCGCGACCTTGGAGGCATCGCGCGCGGTGTGGAACATGCTCTCGCCGAAAAAAGCCCGCCCCAGGCTGACGCCGTAAAGCCCGCCGACGAGGTCCTCGCCCTGCCAGGCCTCGACGCTGTGGCAATGGCCGAGCTCGTAAAGCCCGCCATAGAGGTCGCGGATGCGCTTGTTGATCCAGGTGTCCTCGCGCCCGGCCTGCGGCGCGGCGCAGCCGGCGATCGTGGCCTTGAAGGCGGTATTGACGGTGACGCGGAATGAATCCGAACGCACGGTGCGCGCGAGCCGCGAGGCCACGCGAAATCCGTCGAGCGGGATGACGCCACGCAACTCCGGCTCGACCCAGAACAGGGTCGGATCATCGGCGCTTTCGGCCATCGGAAAGATGCCGCAGGCATAGGCACGCAGCAGCACGGCCGGCGTGATTTCAGACGGGGCAGAGTCGCGCGAAGTCATGGCTCGCCACAATAGCAGGATCGCAATGCGGTTGCGATGGGCGGTGCGGATCAGTTCGCTGCGGCAGCAGCCGGCTTGCTGGCGGCGGCCGGTACACGGCGGAACCTCAACATGACCCGGGTTCCGGAATGGGTGGGGTCGCGCTCGACCGAAGCGTCGAGCTTGGTGGCCATGGCTGCGACGATGCGCTGGCCCATGCCAGTGGAGCGCGGATCGGCCTTGACGTTGTCGCCGACGCCATCGTCGCTGATCGACAGCAGGAGATCGTCGCCCTGCGAAGTCAGCTCCACATGGATCGGGCCGGCGCCGTCGGGGTAGGCGTATTTCACCGCGTTCATCACCAGCTCGTTGACGATGATGCCGACGGCGACCGCACGATCCGGATCGATCTCGATCGGTTCGGCCTTCAGCGTCAGCCGCGACATCCGGTTGCCCTCGGCCGAGCGGCGCAAGTCCTCGAGCAGCGAGTCCAGATACTGGTTCAGGACCACGCTCTTGAGGTCCTGCGAGGTGTAGAGGCGGCGGTGCACCTGCGCGACCGCGGCGACGCGACCCATCGCATTGGTCAACGCAGCCTTGACCTCGTCCTGCGCGGCGGAGCTTGCCTGCAGGTGCAGCAGGGAGGCGATGATCTGCAGCGAGTTGCCGACGCGGTGGTTGACCTCGCGCAGCAGCAGTTCGCGTTCGGCAGCAAGCGCTGCGTAGCGGTCGCGCGAGGCATGGATCTCGGCTTCAGCTTCCTCGCGCGCCTTCTGCAATTCGGCCTGGCGCAGCGCGCCCTCGGCCGCGACGTGAAGCAGGGGGATGAACTCGCCCTTGACGTCCTTGACGAGATAGTCGGCCGCGCCCGCTTTCAGCGCGGTCACCGCAATGCTGGAATCCTGCGACGCCGTGACGAACACCACCGGCGGCGCGCCCGGGATCGCCATGATCTGCTCCAGCGTCTCCAGCCCGTCGAGGCCGGGCATGTACTGGTCGAGCGCCACCACGTCGATGCCGCCGGTCGTGCCCGCGCGGCGGATGAGCTCGAGGCCCTCCTCGCCGCTCGCGGCATGGACGACCTTGTAGCCGCGCCGTGTCAGGCCGCGATCGACCAAGCGCGCAAGCGCCCCGTCGTCGTCGATGTAGAGCAGTGTGGGCGTACGTTGATTCATGGGGCGGCGGGCGGGACCTGGATGACCGAGAAGAACAAGCCAAGCTGCCGGATGGCATTGGCGAAATTCTCGTAGTTCACGGGCTTGGTGATGTAGACGTTGCAGCCGAGCTCGTAGCAGCGCTTGATTTCCTGGGAATCGTCGGTGGTGGTCAGCACCACCACGGGCGAGGCCTTCAGGTATTTGTTCTCCTTGATCTGCTTGAGGATGTCGATCCCAGTCATGTCGGGAAGGTTGAGATCGAGCAGGATCAGGAGCGCATTACCTTTCTGCACCAGCCCGCTACCGTCGGGCCCGAACAGGTGCTTCATCGCGTCCGTGCCGTTGGCAAAGGAGATGATCTCGTTGTTGACGCCGGACCTTCGGATGTTCCGCTCGATCAGCCGCGCGTGTCCTTCGTCGTCCTCGATCATGATGATGCTGACGGGTTGAGTCATTGATCCGCGTTCCGGTTGCTGGCGTTCCAGGTGATGGGCAGCGTGATGGTGAAGGTACTGCCCGTATTCAGTTCCGATGATACCGACATGGTGCCGCCGAGGCGACGCACAAGTGCACGCACATGCGCAAGACCGATGCCCTGACCGGGCTTGTCCTGGGTTCCGGCGCGGCGAAACAGGTCGAAGATCCGCTGGTGGTCCTTGGGGTCGATGCCGCGGCCGTTATCGCTGATCTCGAAGATAGCGTAGCCGAGCTTGGTACGCCCGCGAATTCTGATCTCGCCGGGGACGCCGGGCTTGAGATATTTGATGCCGTTGTCGATCAGATTGGAGAATATCTGCTCCAGCGCCAGGCGGTCGCTGACGAGATTGGGCAGGGGGGCGACATGGATTTCTGCCTGCGCCTCGGCGGCCTGATGCGCCAGCGTCGACACGATGGCTTCGATCAACTCGCGCGTGTCGATCTTTTCCGGCTGGAACTCGCGCCGGCCCTCGCGGGTGAGATTGAGGATCGCCGAGATCAGGCGGTCCATCTTGGCGATCGACGACTTGATGAAGCCCAGCGCCTCGGCAAAATCCGCTGAAAGCTGCTTATCGGGACCTTCGAGCGCGATCTCGCCGGTCGAAGGCGGCGGACCGTCGGCCGGGACATGGGTAAGGCCGCCGATGCGGCGGAAAATGTCGCCGCCGAGCTCCTCGAGTTCGCTGGTGAAGCCCATGATGTTGACGAGTGGCGAGCGCAGATCGTGGCTGACGATATAGGCAAAGCGCTGGATCTCGTTGTTGGCTTCGCGCAGATCGGCCGTGCGTTCGTCCACTACGGCCTCCAGATTGACATTAGCATCGCGCAGGCGCGCCTCGGCATCGTCACGGGCACGGACCGAGTGCCGCACCAGCCAGATCGAGATCAGTGCCAGCAGCACGACGAGGCCGGAGCCGATGCCGGTCATCGACGCCGCGAGGGTCTGGCTGCGGTCCGAATTGACCGTTCGAAGCCGGAACAGCCGTTCTTCTTCCTGAATCATCCCGGTCGCGACTTTGGCGATCGCGGCTGTCGCGTCCGTGGAGGCGATCTCGCGGACCAGCGCTGCGGCCTTCTCCGGCTCACCCCGCCGGATGAAATCCATCTCCCGCACGAACTGCCCGAGCCTGGTCTCGATCGACGCGCTCAGCTTCTCGATGTTCTCGCGTTGCGCCGGATTGTCGCCGATCAGGCGCGTGAGCTTGTCGAGAGCCGGGATGATGGCCGCCACGGACTTGTCATGGTCGGCCTTGAAATCCTCTCCTTGCGTCAGAAGGTAGCCGCGGGCGGCGCTCTCGGCCCGCCGGATCTCCAGCAGGAGGGCGTTGATCTGGTTCTCCGCCTCGATGGTGTGAACCACCCATTTGCTGTCGTCTCTCGCCTTGTTGACGAGGTAGACGGAGCCGGCGCTGATCACGGTCAGCACGAGAAGCCCCGCCGCGAACAGCAGGATCTGCCAAAATGTACGCCGTCGCTGTGCGTCAGCAGTCACGACGGTCTCGCTCGGTCAGGCTTGCCGGACTTCAAAACGCCCCCTCGGAACTGTCCCCATCGTCCCAAACGCGATTGGGGCCAAAGGGTTCCATGCGGAGGGACGACTACTTCGAGGCGGGTTCCGCCTTGCCGGCGAGATATTGTTCCAGCCAGTGGATGTGGTAGTCGCCGTTGATGATGTCGTCCTCGCGCACCAGAGCGCGGAACAGCGGCAGGGTGGTCTCGATACCCTCGACCACCATCTCGTCCAAGGCCCGGCGCAGCCGCATCAGGCACTCGCCGCGGGTCTTGCCGTGCACGATCAGCTTGCCGACGAGCGAATCGTAATAAGGCGGGATCGTGTAGCCCTGATAGACGGCGGAATCGATGCGCACACCGAGCCCTCCGGGCGGGTGATATTGCGTGATGCGGCCGGGCGAAGGACGGAAGGTCTGCGGATTCTCGGCGTTGATGCGGCACTCGATCGCGTGGCCGATGACCTGGACCTCGTCCTGCCGCGCCGGCAGGTCGCCGCCGGCGGCGATGCGGATCTGCTCCAGCACGAGGTCGATGTCGGTGATGCTCTCGGTGACGGGATGCTCGACCTGGATGCGCGTGTTCATCTCGATGAAGTAGAACTCGCCGTCCTCGAACAGGAATTCGATGGTGCCGACGCCGAGATATTTCATCTCGCGCATCGCCTTGGCGCAGGTCTCGCCGATCTTGGCGCGTGCAGCCGCGGTCAGCACGGGCGAGGGGCCTTCCTCCCAGACCTTCTGGTGACGTCGCTGCAGCGAGCAGTCGCGTTCGCCAAGATGGATCGCGCCGCCGCGGCCGTCGCCGAGGATCTGGATCTCGATGTGACGCGGCTTCTGCAGATATTTTTCAAGGTACACGGAGGCATCGCCGAAGGCGGATTTGGCCTCGTTGGCGGCCGTCGACAGCGCGACCTGAAGATCGGCCTCGCTCTCGGCCACCTTCATGCCACGGCCGCCGCCGCCCGCCGCGGCTTTGACCAGCACGGGGAAGCCGATCTTCCTGGCGATCGCCATCGCGTCGTCGTTGGGGCCGACCCCTCCGTCGGAGCCGGGCACCACGGGAATGCCGAGCTTCTTGGCAGTCCTCTTGGCCTCGATCTTGTCGCCCATCAGGCGGATGTGCTCGGCCTTCGGGCCGATGAAATGCAGATTGTGTTCGGCGAGGATTTCGGCGAAGCGCGCGTTCTCCGACAGGAAGCCGTAGCCGGGATGCACGGCATCGGCACCGGTGATCTCGCAGGCCGCGAGCAGCGCGGGCACGTTGAGATAGCTGTCCTTGGACGCCGGAGGCCCGATGCACACGCTCTCGTCCGACAGGCGCACATGCATGGCATCGGCGTCGGCGGTGGAGTGCACGGCGACGGTCGCGATCCCGAGCTCCTTGCAGGCCCTGAGGATGCGAAGGGCGATCTCGCCGCGATTGGCTATGAGGATCTTGTCGAACATGGTGTCCTTATTGGACTGACGCGCGGAAAGCGGCCAGGGCGATGAGACCGCCCTCGACCGTCACTCAATGATCACGAGGGGCTCGCCGTACTCGACCGGCTGGCCGTCCTCGATCACGATCTGCGTCACCGTGCCGGCGCGCGGCGAGGGGATCTGGTTCATGGTCTTCATGGCTTCGATGATCAGCAGCGTCTGGCCGACTGAGACCTTGCTGCCGACCTCGATGAACGGCTTGGCGCCGGGCTCCGGCGCCCAATAGGCGGTGCCGACCATCGGCGAGGTCACGGCGCCGGGATGCTTCGACAGGTCGGCAGCGGCAGGCGCGGCGGCAACGGCGGCCGCTGGGAGAGCGGCGGGGGCGGCCGCCATCTGCATCGGCATGGTCGCGGCGACGCTGATGTTGCGGGCGACGCGCAGGCGCAGGCCGGCACGCTCGATCTCGATTTCGGTGAGGCTGGTCTCATCGAGCAGCAAGGCGAGCTCGCGGACGAGGGCGGAATCCTCGCTGGAAAACTTTGCGGCTGCTTTGTCGTCTGGCTGGCGCGCCATGTTGTTTGATCCGAATGTTCTGTGTGAAGGGGGAGCGTCAGGCTTTGGGCTTGATGCCGAGCTTGGCGGCAAGGCCCTGGATGGCGAGGCGGTAGCCCTCGATGCCGAAACCGCAGAGCGAAGCGAAGGCCGCGCGCGCGGTGTAGGAATGATGCCGGAAGTTCTCGCGGGCGTGGATATTGGTGACGTGCACTTCGACCGTCGGGATCTGCACTGCAAGCAGCGCGTCGTGCAGGGCGATCGACGTGTGCGAATAGCCGCCGGCATTGATGATGATGCCCTTCATCTTGCGGGCGTGCGCCTCGTGGATGAAGTCGATCAGCTCGCCTTCGCGGTTGGACTGCCGGCAGTCGGCCTTGAGGCCGAACGTCACCGCCGTTTCCCGGCACAGCGCCTCGACGTCGGCCAGCGACGCATGCCCGTACTTCTCGGGCTCGCGTGTCCCCAACATGTTGAGGTTCGGCCCGTTCAGGACAAGGATCGTGTCGGTTGCTGGTTCGGCCATTCCAATCCCGCAAGAGGTGCTTCGGCGTGGCGGGGGTTATAGGTAACAAAGCGCGTGAGGGGAAGCCTTGAAGGACCTCCGAGGTGGCTTCAGATGCCTCATCCGGGGTGCAAAAACCTGTGCGCAAGCTACGGAAATTGCTTGTTAACCAGTTCTAATCGTGGCTGCCGGACGGGAGAGGCGGGGGAGGAGCGCCCGATAGCCCAAAAGCCCCTGCCGATCTCTCGGCAAGGGCTCATTTGGGCATCAGCGAGGCAGCTTAGCCTTCGATGACGTATACGATCTCGCGCGTCTGCGGGCGAACGATGACGTACTGGCCGTGCACGAAGATCACCTCGTAGCCGCGCCACTCCGGATAGATCTCGACGATCCGGGGCGGGAGCGGATGGAAGCGAACGCTCGCCGGGATGGTCGCGCCGACCGAGATGTTGAAGTTGACGTTGGTCGTTTCCTCGATCTTGGTCGACTTGATCGCGGATGAGATCTCGGTCCGCTTCTCGGGCGGCGGCGCAGAAGCGGTCGCGGAGGCCGTGCCGGTCGTGGTCTGAGACTTGGTATCGGCAGCCTTGCTGTCTGCACCCTTGGTCTGACTGTCTGCGCCCTTGGTCTGGGCGTTCATGTTACCGCTCTTGGTGTCAGTCTCCGTGCTCTTGGTCTTGTCCGTCTGGGACTTGTCCATCGTGCTCTTCGACTTGTCCTGCGCTGCCTTATCCTGCGCTGACTTGTCATGCATGGATTTGTCCTGCGTGGACTTGTCTTGCGCGGACTTGTCCTGCGCGCCCTGGGCGTGCTCACCCTTCGCCGCGCCGGCCTTCTCGTCGGCCGCGTTCTTGTTCATCGCGCCGGACTTGTCCATCCCGCCCGACGACTTCTCCTCGGCTGCTCCGCCGGGCTTCATGGCGCCGCCAGTCTGGCCGACGGTGCCCTTCTCCTGAGCGGATTCACGGCCCATCGAGCCGCCGCGCTCGGCGGCGCCGGAAGGCTGCGAGTGCTGCGTCGGCTGCGCGCCTGCGCCGCCACCGCTGTCGCGGTTCATGGTGCCCTGTGCGTTCGCCAGACCGGTACCGGCGACGAGCGCGAGCGCGGCGACCGAGATCATAAAGCGGTTAGACATTGAATTCTCCTCACGTGTTTCTCTGCGTCATTGCCCGCGCCGACAACGAAAGGAGGTATCAGGAGTTCCGGAACATTGGCGGTTCCGCGGCATTTGTTTGTTGAATGCCAGATGAACGCGCGCGCCAGATTTCGGCGCAATGAAAAGGCCGGCTTTTCAGCCGGCCTCGTTGCATGCGTGAGTTGTAGACGTGATCAGCAAGTCGCCTTGTTAGCAAGTCGCTTTGCCGCAGCGGGCCACAGCGATCTTTTCCTTCAGGCTTTCGACACCGACGGCGCCAATAACGATCTGCTTGCCAATCACGTAGCTCGGCGTGCCGTTCATGCCCATTGCTTCGGCGAGCTTGAAGTTCTCCTCGATGGTGGTGCGCACCTCGGCGCTGCCGATGTCTTTCTCGATCTTCGCGGTATCGAGGCCGGCTTCCTTGGCCGCCTGAAGTGCGCGCGCCTTGTCGGCCGCGCCACGACCGCCGAGCAGCTTCTGGTGGAAGTCGAGGTACTTCTTGCCGGAGGGATCCTGCATGCGCACGGCGACGGCGACCTGGGCTGCTTCGACCGAGCCCTGGCTCAGCACCGGAAACTCCTTCAGCACCACCTTCAGCTTCGGATCGCCTTTCATGAGGGTGAGCATGTCGTCCATCGCGCGCTTGCAGTAGCCGCAATTGTAGTCGAAGAACTCGACGAAGGTGACGTCGCCGTCCTTGTTGCCGAGCACGACCTGGCGCGGCGAGTTGAAGATCGCATCGGAATTCTGTGCGACGCTGGCCTCGTGTTTTTGCGTCTCGGCGGCGGCCTGGCGCTTGGTGAGCTCGGTCATCGCTTCCTCGAGCACCTCGGGATGGGTGACGAGATAGTTCTTGATGATCACCTCGATGTCCGTGCGCTGGGCATCGGAAAAGCTGTCGGCCGACGCGGGCGCGGCTGCGCCGAACATGGCGAGCGCAAACAGCGCGGGAGCAAGCAGGCGCAGCGAAGGCATAGGCAAATCCTCTTATCCAAAGCAGGTTTCGGAAAACGTCCCGGCGGACTTAAGCTCGGTGTCGTGACGTCGTGGTGCAAGGCGTCGTCTTGGTCTTGTCAGTTGCGCGGCGGTTTCGACGCCACGATGTCGTCGGCCTTGACCCATCCGGGGGTGCCGACGGCGAAACGGGTTTTCGCGCGCGTCGCAAGCTCGCGGGCGGTCTTGTTGTCGCCGCGCAGATAAGCGGCCTGCGCCGACGCCAGATCGGCCTCGGCATAGTCGCCCTTGCGGCCATAGGCCATCGCGAGCTGCATGTAGCCGAGAACGGCCTCCGGTTCCCGTGCCACCGCGGCCCGGAGAATCCGAACGGCGTCATCGGTGTAGGCCTTATTATCGGACCCAACCAGAGCCTGCCCAAGTAACATCTCGATGAGGGGCGCGTTGTTCGAAAGTGCGACAGCCTTGCGCAGGGCAGGAATCGCCTCAGCCGGCTTGCCGCCCTCCAGCAGGGCCTGGCCGCGCACCTCGTAAAAATACGCGTTGTTGGGCTGGACCTGGATCAGTGCGTCGATCTGGGCGAGCGCGCTGCGCAAATCCCCATGCAGATAGGTGCTGATGGCGCGGGCGTAGCGCGCCGGCATGCTGTCGTTGGTCAGGGGATAGCGGCGGTACACCGTCTCCGGCCGTTCCATGAAGGCGGAGATCTTGGCGCGCACCATGTCGTGGCGGAGCTGGAGCGCGGGATCATCCTTCTTGTCCCAATAAGGGCTCGCGCTGGCGAACTCCTGGAGTGAAGCGACGCGCTCGGCGGGCATCGGGTGCGACTGGAGATAGGGATCGGCGCCGCGTGCCGCGAACAGGCTCTCGCTGGTGAAGCGCTTGAAGGTCTCGTACATGCCCTTCGGCGACTGCTGGGTCGCCGTCAGGAATTTCACGCCGGCGCGGTCGGCGTTCTCCTCCTGCTGACGCTGATAGGACAGCAGCGTACGGCGGATCATCTCCTGCGGGCCGGCGAGGGCGGCGGCTCCGGCATTGGCAAGGCCATTGTTGCCGGCGCTGCCGCTGCCGCGGGTGCTGCCCACGGCCATCGCGCCAGCGCCGAGCAGCATGGCGATGATCATCTGGGTCTGGGCGTTGGCGAGCTGCTCCCGCAGCTTGGAGAGATGGCCGCCGGCCAGATGCCCGGTCTCGTGCGCGAGCACGCCGATGATCTGGTTCGGCGTCTCCGACTGGAGGATCGCGCCGTAATTGACGAAGATGCGGCGGCCATCGGCGACGAACGCGTTGAACGAGCCCTCGTTGACGATCACCATCTGGATGTTCTGCTTCTCCAGACCCGCGACGCGCAGGATCGGACGCGTGTATTCGCGCAGCAGCTGCTCGGTCTCGGTGTCGCGCAGGACCGGCGGCCCCTTGGCCTGCGCATGCGCGGCCGAGAACGGCGTCAGCGCGATCGCAGCCGCCGCAACGAGGGAGGTGAGGGCGGTGGCCTTCTTGCGCAATGCGATCTGGAATAACATCAAGCGGTCTGGGTCAAACGGGTCTTGTCGGCAGGCTTGTCAGGCATTCTTGGTCAAGCAGTTTCGTGATTGGTTTTTGGCGATTGGCGGCGGACCGGATACGCGATATGCCCCTTTGAGCCGTACCCCTTATGAGCCGTACAATGCGGCCAGTCTGGGGCGCAAGCACCCCGTTTCCGGGTCGGACGGACCGGTTCGCCAGCGAATAGCAGAAATCGATGCACGATACGACATTGAGGAACCGGTTGGGGCAGTGGCTTGAGCCCTCCCGCCGCAGCGATGTTCCCCCGTTCATGGTGATGGACGTCATGGCCGCCGCGGCCCGGATCGAGGCGGCGGGGGGCCATGTCATCCACATGGAGGTTGGCCAGCCCGCCGCGGGCGCGCCGAAGACCGCGATTGCGGCCGCCCATGCGGCGCTCGAGGCAGGGCGGATCGATTATACCTCCGCACTCGGCATCCCCTCCTTGCGCGCGCGCATCGCGCGGCATTATCGCGATGCCTATGGCTGTGACATCAGCCCCGAGCGGATCGTGGTGACCACCGGCTCCTCCGGCGGGTTCATCCTGGCCTTCTTGGCGATGTTCGAGCCGGGCGACCGCGTTGCCGTGACGGTGCCGGGTTATCCGCCGTACCGACATATCCTCACCGCGCTCGGCTGCGAGCCGGTGCTGATCGAGACCACGAACGAGACGCGGCATGCGCTGACCGGCGAGGCGCTGCTGGCCGCCCATCGCAAGGCGCCGCTGAAGGGTGTGCTGGTCGGCAGCCCCGCCAATCCGACCGGGACCATGATGTCCCGCGAGGCGCTCGCCGGCCTGATCGCGGCGGCGGAAGACGCGGGCATCCGTTTCATCTCGGACGAGATCTATCACGGGCTCGACTACGCATTTCCCGCGGTGACGGCTGCGGCGCTGTCGGACCACGCGCTCGTGATCAACTCGTTCTCGAAGTATTTCTGCATGACGGGCTGGCGCGTCGGCTGGATGGTCGTGCCCGAGATTCTGGTGCGGCCGATCGAGCGGCTGCAGCAGAACCTGTCGATCTCGGTGCCGTCGCTGTCGCAGATCGCGGCCGAAGCGGCCTTCGACGGCGCGGCTGAGATGGAGGAGATCAAGCACGGCTATCAGGAAAACCGGCGCATCCTGATCGAGGGATTGCCCAAGGCCGGCCTGACCAGGTTTCTGCCGGCCGACGGCGCATTCTATCTCTATGCGGACGTCTCGGACTTCACTTCCGACAGTTTCGAGTTCGCCAAGCAGATGCTCGAGCAGGCCCATGTCGCGGCCACGCCGGGCCTCGACTTCGATCCCATCCATGGTCGTTCATTCATACGGCTCTCTTATGCGCGTTCGGCTGCGGAGATGCGGGAAGCAGTTGACCGGATCGCTCACTGGCTTAAATAGCCGCCAGTTTTCGACAGCCTTCTGGAGTGCAACTTGCCTGACCGTTCCGCCCCGTCTACCGCCACGCATTCTCCTCTCGCCGCATTGATGTGGCCAGTCCGGCCCGGTGAAACCGTCGGCGCTTTGCGTGCTGTCGTGCTGATTGCGCTCGGTTCCGCCTTGATGGCCCTGTCAGCCAAGGTGAACCTGCCGCTGCCTTACGTGCCCATGACGTTGCAGACGCTGGTCGTGTTGATGATTGGCGCCGCCTATGGCTGGCGGCTTGGCAGCGCAACCATGATCGCCTACCTCGCCGAGGGCGCAATGGGCCTGCCGGTGTTCGCCGGCCCCGTCGGTGGAATTGCACCGCTGGTCGGCCGGACCGCGGGCTATCTGTTTGGCTTCATTGGCGCCGCCTTCGTCACCGGCTGGCTCACCGAGCGCGGCTGGGATCGCAGCGTATTTCTGCTGTTTGCCGCTATGGCCGTCGGCCACATCCTCATTCTGGCCGCGGGCTTTGGCTGGCTGGCGTTCGGTCTCGGCCTTGGCGCCGCAAAAGCGTGGCAGGTTGGCCTGATGCCGTTCGTTGCG
Organism: Bradyrhizobium sp. WSM4874; assembly: GCF_055811835.1. NCBI lineage: Bacteria > Pseudomonadati > Pseudomonadota > Alphaproteobacteria > Hyphomicrobiales > Nitrobacteraceae > Bradyrhizobium > Bradyrhizobium sp. WSM4874. Next base: position 133,714 of record NZ_JBVVPR010000004.1, on the reverse strand, counting down.
GCGTCGCTGGTCAAGAACGCGCTGGGCGCGACATTGATGCCGGCGACACGCCGGGTGGTCGATCGCGGGTAAAGCGCGCAATAACGAGCAGTTCCGATTGACAGGGCCGGCCAAGTTGATCTTGGCTGGCTTGGCGTTTGAGGGGGAGTGAAACAATGACGACGACAACGATGGCGGGGGCGCCGGTCGCGCCGCCCGCCGCCAAGCCGTGGTACAAAGTACTTTATATCCAAGTGCTGATCGCGATCGTGCTCGGCGCCATCGTCGGCTGGCTCTGGCCGTTAGTCGCCACCAATGAGTGGATCAAGGCACTCGGCGACGGCTTCATCAAGCTGATCAAGATGGTGATCGCGCCGATCATCTTCTGCACCGTGGTCTCGGGCATCGCCCATATACAGGACGCCAAGAAGGTCGGCCGCATCGGCGTCAAGGCGCTGGTCTATTTCGAGATCGTCTCGACCTTCGCACTGGTGATCGGACTGATCATCGGCAATCTGGTGAAGCCGGGTGCGGGCTTCGGCGGCGCCGCCGCCAACGCGCAGGCCGTAGCAAACTACGCCAAGCAGGCCGAAGGCCAGAAGTCGGTCGACTTCGTGCTGCACATCATTCCGGACACCGTCGTCGGCGCCTTCGCGCAAGGCGAGATCCTGCAGGTGCTGCTGTTCTCGGTGCTGTTCGGCTTCGCCATCATGGGGCTCGGCGAACGCGGCCACACCATCCGCAGCTTCATCGACGACGCCGCGCATGCGGTGTTCGGCGTCATCTCCATCGTGATGCGCGCGGCGCCGATCGGCGCCTTCGGCGCGATGGCCTACACCATCGGCAAGTTCGGCACCGGGGCGATCCTCAACCTGATCGGCCTGATCGCGACGTTCTACGTGACCGCGGCGCTGTTCGTCTTCGTCGTGCTCGGAATCATCGCGCGCTTCGCCGGCTTCTCCATCTTCAAGTTCCTAGCCTACATCAAGGACGAGCTGCTGATCGTGCTCGGCACCTCGTCCTCGGAAAGCGCGTTGCCGTCCCTGATGGAAAAGCTCGAGCGCCTCGGCTGCTCCAAATCGGTGGTCGGCCTCGTGGTGCCCACGGGCTATTCGTTCAATCTCGACGGCACCAACATCTACATGACGCTGGCGACGTTGTTCATCGCGCAGGCGCTGGGCTTCGATCTCTCCTTCAGTCAGCAACTCACCATCCTGGTGGTGGCGATGCTGACTTCGAAGGGCGCTTCCGGCATCACGGGCGCGGGCTTCATCACGCTGGCGGCAACGCTCGCCGTGGTCGATCCGCGCCTCGTGCCGGGCATGGCGATCGTGCTCGGCATCGACAAGTTCATGAGCGAGTGCCGCGCGCTGACCAATCTGTGCGGCAACGGCGTTGCCTGCGTGATCATCGCCTGGTGGGAGGGCGAGCTCGATCGCGACAAGCTCAACGCCAACCTCGCCAGGCAGATCGATCCGACCGACATGGAAACGGCGCTCACGACGGACTGATCTGCAAGCTTTCACCGACGGCGCCAGGCGCGCCGTCAGGTCTTGAAATAGCAGGGCTGGTCGAGATCCTCGATCAGCCCTTTTTCTTGCGGCGACACTCGAGATTCTCGCCGCGAGCGCAGAGCGCTAGAACCGTTCCGGCCGATAAGGAGTCGGATCGATCGCGGGCGTTTCGCCGCTCATCATCTCGGCCAGCAGGCGCCCGGTCGCTGGTCCCAGCGTAAAGCCCTGGTGGCCGTGGCCGAAGTTCATCCAGAGGCCGGGATGGCGTGGGGCAGGGCCGAGCACCGGCAGCATGTCGGGCGTGCAGGGGCGGGTGCCGAACCATGGGTCGGGCTCGACCCGCTTGCCGAGGTCAATTAACTCGCGCGCGGAGGCTTCCGCGCTGGCGAGCTGCACGGGCGTTGCGAGCGCGTCCAGGCCGGTCAACTCCGCGCCGGTGGTGATGCGAATGCCTTTGGCCATCGGACCCATGGCGTAGCCGCCGGCCTTGTCGACCAGCGGCAGATCGAGCGAGGCGCCGCCGCTGTAATGCATGTGGTAGCCGCGCTTGCGCACCAGCGGGACGCGATAGCCGAATTTGAGCAGGAGATCGGGCGACCACGGCCCGAGCGTCACGACGGCGTGGGCGGCTTCGATGTGTCCAATGTCGGTCGCGACCGACCAGCCGGCCGCGGTCTGCTGCAAGGTCTGGGCATCGCCAAGCACGATATTGCCGCCGAGGCGCTCGAACAGATCGGCATAGGCCGTGACCAGCGCACCGGGATCGGACACCGTCCAGGTGTCGAGCCAATGGATCGCGCCGGGCAGATCGTCGCGCAGGACAGGTTCGGCCTTGGCGAGCTCGGCGCCCGAGAGCGCCCGAAACCTCACGCCGAATTCGCGCTCGTCCTCTTCCGCCGCCTTGACGGCGAGATCGAACGAAGCTGCGTCGCGATGCAGGTGCCGGTACCCCGCGCGGCGGATCAGATTGTCGGCGTGGGCTTCGCGAATGAGGATGTCGTGCTCCGCCGTCGCGTAGGCGATCAGCCGCGCCCAGGCGTCGATGGCTTCACGATGCCGCTTCGGTGCCGAATGCCACCAATAGCGCAGCAGGGGCTCGATATGGAGATGAAGCGACGACAGGCTGTAACGCACGTCGTTGGTGCGGCCGGTCGCGATCTTCAGGAGCGTGGCGAGGTCGCGCGGCATCGGATAGGGGCGCACCGCTTCCGCCTGGATCATCCCGGCATTGCCGTAGCTGGTCTCGCGGCCCGGCTCCCTGCGGTCGATGAGCGTGACGGACCAGCCGCGCTGCTGGAGGTGCAGCGCCGCGCTGACGCCGATCATGCCGCCGCCGAGTACGATCGCGCTTTGCATCAAACTGACCTCGCCAAATCAAAACCGCCCGGTTTGGCCGGGCGGTTTCAACTGTCTTGCTCGTCTATTCGCCGCCGCCGAAGCGGCGCGACCACCAGCCGGCACGACGCGGTGCGGCCGACGTTTCGCTTGCCGCTGCGGGCGCGGGCTCCGGAGCCGGTGCGGGCGGGGCAACCGGCTCGGCCGCCTGAGCGACCGGTGCCGGTTCACTCTGGCTGCTCGACAGGAAGCTTACCTTTTCCCGAACCGTCGAACGGCGTCGTGCGGCCTTGTCGTCGGCGTGCTCATCGTCCGCTGCAGCAGGAGCCGGCTCAGGTTGGGGCGCTGCCTCGATCCGTGCCTCGATCTTTGCCTCGGCGCGCGGCTCTGGCTGGGTGACCTGCGGTTGCGAGGTGTGCTCGGCCTGCGCGATCGAGGGCGCAGCCTCGCCGCCAAAACCGTCGAAATCTGCGACTGCGTCGGTCGCTTCCGACGGCGCATTGGCTGCGAGCTCGTCGCTGATGGAGCCGGCGAGACCTTCCTCGCCAGGACCACGACGGCGGCGGCCACCACGGCGACCACGCCGGCGACGGCGATCGGCGCTGCCCTGCTGCTCGCCACGGGCTGCCTGTTCCTCGCCTTCCTCGCCGTCCGGCTCGGCCTCGGTATCCTCTTCGCCTTCGCCGGCTGCCACGGCCGTCTCGGCAATAGCGGGAGCGCCATCCTCGCGCGTCTCCTCGTCGCGCGGGCCACCGCGACCGCGGCGGCGGCGGCGGCGCTTGCGGCGCTGGCCGTCCTGCTCGGTAGCGGCATCGCCTGCCGTCTGCTCCTCGGCGAGACCTTCGGTCTCCTCGGTCTCGACCTCGGATTCGGTCTCAGGATCGAACTCCTCGTCGTCATAGGCCTCTTCGATCAGGGGCGGCGGGCTTGCGGCCGCCTGCGCCACCAGCAGAGCCTTGGCGGCTTCCAGCGTATGCACCTGCTCGCCACGGTCGATGACATAGGCCTGCGGTCCGCTGACGCTCGGGTCGGCGATCACCGCCAACGTGACCTTGAAGCCGTTCTCGAGGTCGCGCAGATGGCCGCGCTTGTGGTTCAGCACATAGAGCGCGACGTCGGTGCGGGTGCGGACCACCAGATTGTGGGTCGCGCCCTTCATCAAGATCTCTTCGAGGCCGCGCAGCAACTGGAGCGCAACCGAGGATACCGAGCGCACATGGCCGGTGCCGCCGCAATGCGTGCAGGGATCGGTCGAGGATTCCAGCACGCTGGCGCGGATGCGCTGACGTGACATCTCGAGCAGGCCGAAATGCGAGATGCGTCCGACCTGGATCCGCGCGCGGTCCTGCCGGAGGCAGTCGGACAGCTTGCGTTCGACCGCGCGATTGTTGCGCTTTTCGTCCATGTCGATGAAGTCGATGACGATCAGGCCGGCGAGGTCGCGCAGCCGAAGCTGACGCGCGACCTCCTCAGAAGCCTCGAGATTGGTCTTGAGCGCGGTGTCCTCGATATGGTGCTCGCGGGTCGAACGTCCGGAGTTGACGTCGATCGAGACCAGCGCTTCGGTCTGGTTGATCACGATGTAGCCGCCGGAGCGCAACTGCACGGTCGGCGAGAACATCGCATCCAGCTGGCTTTCGACGCCCATGCGCGAGAATAGCGGCTGGCCGTCGCGATACTGCTTCACCGCGCTCACATTGGCGGGCATCAGCATCTTCATGAAGTCGCGCGCTTCGCGGTAGCCGGATTCACCGGCGACCGAGATCTCGTCGATCTCCTTGTTGTAGAGGTCGCGCAGCGAGCGCTTGATCAGCGAGCCTTCCTCGTAGACGAGGGTCGGGGCCTGCGACTTCAGCGTCATGTCGCGCACCGTCTCCCACATCCGGATCAGGTACTCGAAATCGCGCTTGATCTCGGGCTTGGTGCGGGCGGCACCGGCGGTGCGCAGAATGATCCCCATGCCCTCGGGCACGTCGAGATCCTGCACCACTTCCTTCAGGCGCGAACGGTCCTGCGCGCTCGTGATCTTGCGGCTGATGCCGCCGCCGCGTGCGGTGTTCGGCATCAAGACGGCATAGCGGCCGGCGAGCGAGAGGTAGGTCGTCAGCGCTGCGCCCTTGTTGCCGCGCTCTTCCTTGACGACCTGCACCAGCATCACCTGGCGGCGCTTGATGACTTCCTGGATCTTGTATTGGCGGCGGGGACGGAAGGTGCGCTCCGGCACTTCCTCCAGCACATCGTCGCCGCCGACGGATTCAACGACGTCCTCTTCGGCTTCCTCGTCGTCCTCGTCTTCGTCGTCATCCTCGGCCGTCGCTTCGGATTCGTGATGCGGAGGCTGCGCACTCTCGCCTGCGGCGTACACGGCGTCGGCAGGCTCAGCAGCCGCTGTCACGGCCTCGGCGAGATCGTCGGCGTGGGCGTCGGAGGCAACCTCCTGCGGCTCGGCAACGGCCTCTGTGGCGACCGCGGGCTCGGCGCCGATCGCTGCGACGGGCGCCGGTGTCTCGTCGGCATGATCATGGTCGTGATGATCGTGTTCGCCATGATGATCGTGGTCGTGGTCGTGATGATCGTGGGCGTGATGATCGTCACCATGGGCATGATGATCGTCGTGGTCATGCCCTTCGTGGTCACGTGCTTCGTGGCCGTGATGATCGTGGCCTTCGTGCTCGCCGTGATGCTCTGCGCCGGCATGCAGGTGCTCGCCCTCGTGCGAAGCGCCCTCGGGCAGGGCCTCGCCCTGGACCTGCTGGGCGGCGGGATCGGTGCCTTCGACGACGTCGCTGCGGACGCGCTCGCCATGACTACGGCGGCGGGAATTGCGGTGGCGCGACCGGCGGCGGCCCTGGGAGCGGTTCTCGCTCTCTTCCTCGGCCTCGCGATGGGCCTGCTCTTCGGCTTCGATCAGCGCCTGCCGGTCGGCAACGGGGATTTGGTAATAGTCGGGATGGATTTCGCTGAAGGCGAGGAAGCCGTGGCGGTTGCCGCCATATTCGACGAAAGCGGCCTGGAGCGAGGGTTCGACCCTTGTGACTTTGGCGAGGTAGATATTCCCGCGCAGTTGCTTGCGTTGCGCGGTCTCGAAATCAAACTCTTCGACGCGATTGCCGCGGACCACGACAACCCGGGTCTCTTCCGGGTGGGTGGCATCGATCAACATCTTGTTGGGCATGTCTTAACTCTTGGCGGCGGCGGGCGCGATTCACCGTGGGCGCCATCAGCGCTGCCGGGTGACGCGACGGTCCACCTGATTCGGGGGTGAGGGGAAGGCCGAAACGCCGTCTCTCGCGCCTTGCCGAACCGGAAGCCGGAGGGCCAAAGCGGCGCGCGGAATTGTCACTCCGCAGCGTCGCGAATGGTCCTTCAGAATTGGTCGGCACAGTCTGGCGCATCAAGCGTCGGCCCGTATGAAACATTGGGCGGCGGGGCCGCCCCTCAATCAGTTGCTGTTGGCCAGGCATGGCGCGAGCGCGCTCGCCTTGGGTAGTACGAACCGCTCCCTTGAGATTAAGGGACCGGGTAACGGGTTGCGCCGCTGTCAGAACCGTCCCGGAAACGTGGTGGTAACCGGAGACCGTCCGCCGCCGGGGCTTGCCCCGCTCCACCTCGCTGCCGCGCACCGCGCTGGACCTAGAGGGGAACGGAAAAACGCTGGAATTCCCAAACCTTGAGAGTTCCGGCGCTGCACCGGGAGGCTGAATGCGACACAACCGGAAATATCGGCCGTCAGCATTCCGTACATACGTGGATTGGACCATCCGTGCAAGGAGCGTCGCACGGCGGTCACAGTCAGCGAGTTTCGCGTGTCTGTCATTAAGGATCGTTTAACCCTGTGGTTCTATTGCGTTAAAGAGGCTGCTCGGAGGCACGGAATCGGTGGCGAGCCGCGCAAATCAAAGGATCTTGTTGGGATGCGTGCTGCTCTGCGCGGCGGCATTGCCATGTGCTGATTCCTCGCGCCTGAAGGCCGCGGAAAGTCAGCCTCAACTCCCTGTTGCATCAGCGAATTTCCCGACGGCCTCGGCCGCCCGGCTGGCCGGTGACGGGAGGCAAACTCGCTTTGTCCTCGACATCGACCAGACCGTTAGCTTCCGCGCCGTCGCCTTGGCCGACCCGTATCGGGTGGTGGTCGACGTCCCCCAGGTCAATTTTCAGCTTCCCGCCGGCACCGGGGCCGGCGGACGCGGGCTGGTCAAGGCCTTCCGCTATGGGCTGGTGATGCCCGGCGGCTCCCGAATCGTGTTCGACCTGACGGGCCCGGCCAAGATCGCCAATTCCTACGTGGTGGAGGCAGCCAACGGTCAGCCGGCGCGGCTGGTGCTCGAACTGGAGGAGGTCGAGCGCACCGCCTTCGTGCCGTCGCTGGCTCCGGAAAACCGTCATGAACTGCGGCCGGCAATTGCCGATCCGCCGCCCGCGACGGTTCCCGCATCTGCACACCCTGAAGCCGGGCAGAAGGCCGATGGCCGCGCGGTGGTCGTCATCGATCCCGGCCATGGCGGCATCGACAACGGCACGCAGTCGAGCGGCGAGAGCGAGAAGAATCTGGTGCTGGCCTTTGGCCTAGCGCTGCGCGAACGGCTGGAAAAGACCGGCAAATATCGCGTGGTGATGACACGGGACGACGACACCTTCATCCCGCTCAACGACCGGGTCAAAGTCGCCCGCAACCTCAAGGCTGCGTTGTTCGTCTCGATCCATGCCGACGCGCTGCCGCGTGCCGAGGGCGATGCGCAGGGCGCGACCATCTACACCTTGTCCGACAAGGCTTCCGACGCCGAGGCGCAGCGGCTGGCGGATGCGGAAAACCGGGCGGACGCGATCGCGGGCTTCAACCTCGCGGAGGAGCCTACCGATGTCGCCGACATCCTGATCGATCTCACCCAGCGGGAAACCCGCACATTTTCAAGTCGTTTTGCCCGGCTGTTGATGGGCGAAATGAAGTCGACGGTGCGAATGCACAAGCATCCCCTGAAGTCGGCCGGCTTCCGAGTGCTGAAGGCGCCCGACGTGCCGTCGGTCCTGGTCGAGATCGGTTATGTCTCCAACAAGGGCGACCTCGAGCATCTGGTCTCCGAAGGATGGCGGTCGCGTGCGGTCGGCTCGATGGCACAGGCGATCGACGGGTTCTTGGCCAAGCGGATGGCCACGGCCGGATCGAACTGACGACCGGGGGGGCCACGAATTGAGAGTGATTTTCCGTCACGCCGCAAAAGCCCTAGTTTGGCCACAGCGGGCGCTTTATAAAAACGCCGCAGGGGGTTCCGGAATCGGCGAGAATCCCGTTCGGCAAGCGTCTTGGGTCCGGCACTGATAGTATTGAGTAAGGCCGGTGAATTCGCGATGGTTTGGCGCCTGTTTCGGGTGCCGAGGGCTGATCTTAAGCTGGTCTTGGGCTGATCTTTGGGCTGATCCAGAGTTTGAACGGATAAATAGATAATGCGCTTGCTGGTGCGGTTCATGGGCTTCCTGTTCGCCGCGGGAACGGTGTTGTTCCTTGTCGGGGTGGGTGCCGTCGCAGGCCTGATCTGGCATTTCTCCAAGGACTTGCCTGACTACTCTCAGCTTCAGGATTACGAGCCGCCGGTGATGACCCGCGTGCACGCGACCGACGGCTCGCTGCTCGGCGAATATGCCAAGGAGCGGCGGCTGTACCTGCCGATCCAGGCGGTGCCGAAACTCGTGATCAACGCTTTCCTCGCGGCCGAGGACAAGAATTTCTACGAGCACGGCGGCATCGACTACACCGGCATGGCGCGCGCCGGCGTGGTCTACATCCAGAACTACGGCTCCAATCGCCGTCCGCAGGGCGCTTCCACGATCACCCAGCAAGTCGCCAAGAACTTCCTTCTGACCAACGAGGTCTCCTTCGCCCGCAAGATCAAGGAAGCCTTGCTGGCCATGCGGATCGAGAAGACCTACTCGAAGGACAAGATCCTCGAGCTGTATCTGAATGAAATCTATCTGGGCCTCGGCGCCTACGGCATCGCGGCCGCGTCGCTGGTTTATTTCGACAAGTCGGTGAACGAGCTGACGGTGGCGGAAGCGTCCTATCTCGCGGCGCTGCCGAAGATGCCCGCGACGCTGCATCCCGTCCGCAACCGCGACCGCGCCATCGAGCGCCGCAACTACGTGATCGATCGTCTGGTTGAGAACGGCTGGGTCAAGCAGGCTGACGCCGACAAGGCGCGCAAGGAGCCGCTGGCCGTTACCAGCCGTTCCAACGGCGCCCACACCTTCGCCGGCGAATATTTCGCCGAGGAAGTGCGCCGCGACATCTTCGAGCGCTATGGCGAGAAGAAGCTGTACGAGGGCGGCCTTTCGGTCCGCACCACGCTCGATCCCAAGATTCAGGTCATGGCGCGCAAGACCATGGTCGCCGGTCTCGTGAACTATGACGAGCAACAGGGCTATCGCGGTGCCATCAGCAAGCTCGACATTTCGGGCGACTGGGGCGTGAAGCTCGCCGAGATCAAGTCTCTGTCCGATATCTCGCCATGGCGCATGGCCGTGGTGCTGGAGACCAGCGACCAGTCGGCGCGCATCGGCTTCCAGCCGAGCCGTGAACTCGGCGGCGCCGTGAGCAAGCAGCGCGAGACCGGCCTCATCACGCTCGACGGCATCAAATGGGCAAGAGCAGCCTCGGGGGCTGCGAAGGGCAGGGCGGCAAGCGCAGTGTCGCAGGTGCTCCAGCCCGGCGACGTGATCTACGCCGATCCGCTGTACAAGGACGCCCAGCCTGTCGAAGGTCAGTACCGGCTGCGCCAAATTCCCGAAGTGTCCGGCGCGATGGTGGTGATGGACCCCTGGACCGGCCGCGTGCTGGCGATGGTCGGCGGCTTCTCGTTCGACCAGAGCCAGTTCAACCGCGCCACGCAGGCCTATCGGCAGCCCGGTTCGTCGTTCAAGCCGATCGTCTATTCGGCCGCGCTCGACAACGGCTATACGCCCTCGACGGTCGTGCTCGACGCGCCCATCGAAATCGACCAGGGCCAGGGCGCGGGCGTGTGGCGGCCTGAAAACTTCTCCTCGGGCAAGTTCCAGGGGCCGGTGACGCTGCGCAACGCGCTGCGGCAGTCGCTCAACACGGTGACGGTGCGCCTCGCCCAGGACATCGGCATGCCCCTGATCGGCGAATATGCCCGCCGCTTCGGTGTCTATGACGAACTGCCGAACTATCTGTCCTACGCGCTCGGCGCCGGCGAGACCACGGCGATGCGCATGGTCACGGCGTATTCGATGCTGGCCAATGGCGGCCGCCGAGTGAAGCCGACCTTGATCGACCGCATCCAGGATCGCTACGGCCACACCATCTTCAAGCACGACCAGCGCGAATGCCGCGGCTGCGACGCACCGGGCGGCTGGAAGAACCAGAACGAGCCACAGCTGATCGATCGCCGCGAGCAGGTGCTGGATTCCATGACCGCCTATCAGATCACGGAGCTGATGGAGGGCGTGGTCCAGGCCGGTACCGCGACCGTTGTCAAGCAGGTCGGCAAGCCGATCGCCGGCAAGACCGGCACCACCAACGAGGCCAAGGACGCCTGGTTCGTCGGCTTCTCGCCCGACGTCGCCGTCGCCATCTATATGGGCTACGACAAGCCGCGTCCGCTCGGCAAGGGTAACGCCGCGACCGGCGGCCATCTCGCAGCTCCCATCGCGCGCGACTTCCTCCAGCTCGCGCTTGCCGACAAGCCTGCGGTCCCGTTCAAGGTGCCGGCCGGCATCAAGCTGGTGCGGGTTGTCGCCAAGTCCGGCATGCGCGCCGGTCCGGGCGAGACCGGCGGAACCATCCTCGAAGCCTTCAAGCCGGGCACGGCGCCGCCGGACAATTACTCGGTCATCGGCGTTGCCGATGCCGACGGCCGCATGCCGGCGTCGCAGCAGCAGCAGCCGGATTCCGGCTTCTTCATGCGGCCGGGCACCGGCGGGCTGTACTAGGACTTAGGACAATAAGGGCGTTCTTCGCCGCGGCGGTTGCGCTTTGCAGCCGCCGCCGCTACATCCCGTTGTCATTAGACGCGGAACAATTCCGCGAGATCAGAGAACCCCATGCGCGCCGAAATCGAACGGTTGGTAGAAGAGATCAAGCAGTCTGTCGGGCTGCTGAGGAGGCATCTTTGACGTCGAGAAATCGACGGCGCGCCTCGCTGAGCTGAACAAGCTCGCAGAAGATCCCAACCTCTGGAACGATCCCCAGAAAGCCCAGAAATTGATGCAGGAGCGCACCTCGCTTGAGGACTCGCTCTCCGGTATCGGCAAGGTCGAGCAGGAGCTCGAAGACGACATCGGCATGATCGAGCTCGGCGAAGCCGAGGGCGATGAGGGCGTCGTCAAGGAAGCCGAAGCCGCGCTGAAGAATCTCAAGAAGGAAGTCGCCCGGCGCGAGCTCGAGGCGCTGCTCTCGGGCGAGGCCGATAGTTTCGATTCCTATCTCGAAGTGCATGCCGGCGCCGGTGGCACCGAGAGCCAGGACTGGGCGCAGATGCTGCTCCGCATGTACTCGCGCTGGGCCGAAACCCACGGCTTCAAGGTCGAGATGCTGGAAGAGTCCGAAGGCGAAGAGGCCGGCATCAAGTCCGCGACCATCCAGGTCTCCGGCCACAATGCCTATGGCTGGCTGAAGACCGAGGCGGGCGTGCACCGCCTGGTGCGGATCTCGCCGTTCGACTCCAACGCGCGGCGGCACACCTCGTTCTCATCCGTAGCCGTGTTTCCGGTGATCGACGACACCATCAAGATCGACATCAAGGAATCCGACGTCCGCGTCGACACCATGCGCTCCGGTGGTGCCGGCGGCCAGCACGTCAACAAGACCGAGTCCGCGGTACGACTGACGCATATCCCGACCGGCGTCGCCGTGGTCTGCCAGGCCGGTCGCTCGCAGCACAAGAACAAGGCGCAGGCCTGGGACATGCTGCGCGCCCGGCTTTACCAGATCGAGCTGAAGCGGCGGGAAGAGAAAGCCGCCGCCGACCAGGCCGCCAAGACCGACATCGGCTGGGGCCACCAGATCCGCTCCTACGTGCTGCAGCCGTACCAGATGGTGAAGGACCTGCGCACGGGTGTGCAGACCTCCGACACATCAGGCGTGCTCGGCGGCGATCTCGACGACTTCATGGCCGCGACCCTGGCGCAGCGCGCCTTCGGCACTCCCGGCGCCGACATCGAGGACGTCGACTGATGCCCCGGATCGCCTTCATCGGGCTTGGACGGATGGGCCACGGCATGGCCGGCCGCTATCTCGATGCCGGCTTCACGGTGACGCTGTGGAATCGCAGCAAGGCGAAGGCGGAAGACCTGATCGCGCGCGGCGCGCAATGGGCGACCTCGCCTGAGGATGCCGCGATCGACGCCGACGCCGTCGTCACCATGGTCGCCGATGATGAGGCCTCGCGTGCGGTCTGGCTCGGGCCCGAGGGCGCGGCCAAGACGGCTAAGGCCGGCACCATCGCGATCGAATGCTCCACCGTCTCCTATGACCACGCGCGCGAGATGGGCCGCGAAATGAACGCGCGTGGGCTGATCTATATCGATTGCCCCGTGACGGGATTGCCGGATGCCGCCGCCAGCGGAAAGCTGACGCTGCTGGTTGGCGCCGATGCCGCCGATCTCGAACGCGCGCGGCCTTATCTGACGCCGATCGGCTCGACCATCCGCCATTTCGGCGCGGTCGGCGCTGGCACGGTCTACAAGCTGATCAACAATCTGATGGGCGCGATCCAGATCGCCGGCCTCGCCGAGGGTCTTGCCATTGCCGAGCAGGCCGGGCTCGACATGAACCTGGTGCTGGACTCGATTCAGGCTGGCGTTGCCGCAAGTCCGCAGGTGCAGCGTCACTCCAAGCGCATGGTCGCCCGCGATTTTTCCGGCGCGACGTTCACGGCGGCGCTGCGGCACAAGGATGCCGCCTACGCGGTGAAGCTCGCCGAGAGCCTGCTGGCCGACAAGCCGCTGGTCGCGCGCGCCGCGGTCGAGGCCTACGCGCAGGCCAAGGCCGCGATGCCTGACGACGATGAAGGCAAGATGATCGAGCTGGTGTCGCGGCCGAAGAAGCCGTCGTAGCGGATCATATCCGCATACGCAGCCTCGTTCGAGCATCGGTTGTGTAAACCGACGCGTCATCGGAAATCGGGTGGCGCTTTTCGCCGCGTTGTCCTAGGGCGGCTGTCTCGCCTACCGACACGAGACGCCATGCCCCCGAATGACAACCGGATCGACGCGCGAGACTGGTCGCTGCTCGCTGTGCTCTCGGTGCTCTGGGGCGGCTCGTTCTTTTTCAACGGCGCGGCGCTGCGGGAATTGCCGCCGCTGACGTTGGTGCTTTTGCGTGTCGCGCTTGGCGCGGCCATTCTGCTGCCGCTGCTCCGTATCCAGGCCATCCGATTTCCAAAGGGCGTGAGGGGCTGGAAACCGTTCTTTGCGATTGGACTCCTCAACAACGTCATCCCGTTCTCGCTGATCGTGATCGGTCAGACTTTCATTCCAAGCGGGTTGGCGTCGATCCTGAATGCCACCACGCCGCTGTTCACGGTGATCGTGATGGCGGCGGCAGGCGAAGAGGCCTTGCAGCTGCGCCGCGTCGGCGGCGTGGCACTGGGTCTCGCCGGCGTGATCATCCTGCGTGGATGGGGTGTCGAGACACGAGCAGGGCAGGGGCTCGGCATCCTGCTCTGCCTCGGCGGCGCCTTCAGCTATGGCTTTGCGGCGTTGGCCGCGCGGCGGTTGTTGAAGGATGCCGCCCCGCTGGGGACGGCAGCATTTCAACTGATGGCTTCCACGGGGATGATGGCGATCGTTGTCGGCGCGATGGAGCAGCCGTGGCGTCTCCCGATGCCGGGCGTGACGACATGGCTCGCGGTGCTTGGCCTTGCCGGCCTGTCGACGGCGCTCGCCTATATCGTCTTCTTCCAGATACTGCGGCGGTCGGGCGCGACCAATGTGATGCTGGTGACGCTGCTCATTCCCGTCACCGCCATCCTTCTGGGATGGCTGGTGCTGGGCGAGCCGATCTCGATGCGTGAGATCGCGGGCGCGATCGTGATCGGCAGTGCATTGCTGGTGATCGATGGGCGCGTTCTGAACCTGCTGCGGCGCGGCACATAGTTCTGGAGCGGCCGTTTCACCTCACGGAAAATCGTGGCGCTTGCCAGCCGCAGGCGGCCTTGCGACACTCTCGGCAAAACAAGACTACAAAACACAGGGGAGAGAACGATGCCGGGTCGTCGCGAAAGCCTTGCTGCCCTCGCCATTCTTGCTGCCGGCGTGCTCGTCACGACACCGGCCCTGGCGCAGAAAAAATACGATCCCGGCGCCACCGACACCGAAATCAAGCTCGGCAACATCATGCCCTATAGCGGGCCGGCATCGTCCTATGGCGTGATCGGCAAGACTGAGGCCGCGTTCTTCAAGATGATCAACGATCAGGGCGGCATCAACGGGCGCAAGATCAATTTCATCAGCTATGACGACGCTTATTCGCCGCCGAAGGCGATCGAGCAGGCGCGCAAGCTGGTCGAGAGCGACGAGGTGTTGCTGATCTTCCAGCCGCTCGGCACGCCTTCGAACTCAGCGATCATGAAATACATGAATTCCAAGAAGGTGCCGCAGCTCTTCGTCGCCTCCGGCGGCACCAAGTTCGGCGATCCCAAGAATTTCCCGTGGACCATGGGATTTCAGCCGAACTACCAGAGCGAGGGGCGGATCTACGCAAAATATATCCGTGACAAGTTTCCGAACAGCAAGATCGCGGTGTTCTGGCAGAACGACGACGCCGGCAAGGACCAGTTCAAGGGCCTGAAGGACGGCCTCGGCGACAAGGCCAATATGATCATCGCCGATAAATCCTATGAGGTCAGCGATCCCTCGATCGACTCGCAGATCGTCGCGCTTCACGATTCCGGCGCCGACATCTTCTTCTCATGGGCCGCGCCCAAGGGATCGGCGCAGGCGATCCGGAAGGTCGGCGAGCTCGGCTGGAAGCCAAAATTCTTTCTGGCCAACACCGCGACCTCGGTCGCCTCGGTGCTCAAGCCAGCCGGGCTCGACTATTCCAAGGACATCATCTCGACCGTCTATCTGAAGGACCCGACCGATCCGACCTGGGACAAGGATCCTGCGGTGATCAAATGGCGCGAGTTCATGGACAAATATTACCCTGACGGCGACAAGGCCAATTCCAACAATGTCTACGGCTACGTCCAGGCGGAGGCGATGGCGCAGGTGCTGAAGCAGTGCGGCGACAACCTCACACGTGACAACGTGATGAAGCAGGCCACGAACCTAAAGGATTTCCACACCGACCTGATGCTGCCCGGCATCATGGTCAATACGTCGCCCGACGATTATTTCCCGATCGAGCAGATGCAGCTGATGCGTTTCAACGGGCAGGCCTGGGAGCTGTTCGGCGACGTCATCACCGGTGAGGTCGGCCACGAGCGCGGCCAATAGAATGCGAGAAGCGCAGGCCTAGCCCGCGCTGAGGCGCACGCCGGCGCGCAGGAATTTCTGCGGATCGACCGCTTCGCCGTCGATGCGGGTTTCATAGTGCAAATGCGGGCCGGTGGATCGGCCGGTCGAGCCGACGAGACCAACCACCTGGCCGATCTTCACGATCTCGCCCACCCTGACGTTGATCTCGGAGAGATGGCCATAACGGGTCGCAAGACCATTGCCGTGATCGACCTCGATCATGCGGCCGTAGCCGCCTGACCAGCCGGCCGAGACGACCTTGCCGTTGGCGGTGACGCGAACGGGATCGCCGCTCGCGGCGCGGAAGTCGAGCCCGGTGTGCATCGCGGGCCGGCCGAGGAATGGATCGCTGCGCACGCCGAAGCCGGAGGTGAACTCGACCTCGCCGATGACGGGCTTGCGATAGGGCACGAGTGCGAGCGTGCGATTGAGCCGGTCCATCTCGGCGCGGGTGCTGTTGATGCGGTGAAGCTGCTTCTCGAACGGCCCCGAACTGGCGGTGAGCTTTACGGGTACGAAGGGCCCGCCCATTGCCGTGCGCGGCACGGCGGCTTCGAGATTTGCGAGGTTCAGGCCGAGATCGCTGACGACGCCGCGCATCCGGCGCATGCGTGAATCCATGCCTTCCTCGACGGCGTTGAGCGCCGCCATCTGGCGACGCTCGACCTGGTCCAGCGAGGTCGTGAGCCGAACGACGACGTTGTCGAACCCTTGATTCTTGGCGAATTGATTGACGGGCGGAGCTGCGAGGGTCGGCGCGCGCGACTCGAGCCGCGCTTCGCGATCCGGCGGCGCCACGAAGATCACGGTGTCGCTGATCGGCGAGGGCTTTGGCGTGCCCTGCGTCGTCTGGCTGGCATCGCCACGCTGCGGGTTGGAACGGGGAATCGATCCGGTCACGTCCGGCATGGACCCGAGCGCCGTGGCACGGGACTCCAGCGCCGTCTGGCGCTTCATGATCTGGTCGAGCTTCTGGTCAAACTGCTCCTGGTCGAGCAGCTGCCGGCTGGTGGTGCGGTCGACCTTGGCGCGCAGCTCGGCGATGCGGTCCTCGTAGGCGTATTGCATCTCGGCCTGCCGGGCGATCAGCCGGGTGAGGACGTCGTCGCGGAAGGCGAAATAGGTCGCGGTCGCGGCCGACCAGAGCCCGAGCAACACCACGGTGCCGACCACGATCCAGAACACCACGGGCCCCAGGCGAACCTGCTTGCCGTGATGCACGATGGTGTAGGCGTCGTCGGTGTCCGGAAGGGGAAGCGCGGTTGCCACCGCGGCAGCACGGCGATGAAAGGCTCGTCCGTGGTCGTGGGGGTGATGTTGGGGGTACTGCGAGAGCTGGGCAGAACTTTTCGACATCGGCACTCCCGCGCCGGTCGGATGAGTCCGTACGGCCTAATTGCCGCGGCAATCTGGGCCAGTCATGGTTAATTTTCCGGAAACGGAACCGCTTGAATTTAAATGATTGGTTAAAGGGTTCTTGCCGCTTCCAAGACCTCGTCGGCGTGGCCATCGACGCGGACATTGCGCCAGATCCGGGCGATCCTGCCGTCGGCGCCAAGCAGCATCGTGGTACGAAGAACTCCCAGGAAGCTCTTGCCATACATGGACTTTTCGCCCCAGGCGCCGTAGGCCTCCAGCATCGCGTGCGTCTCGTCCGAGATCAGGGGCACGTCGAGACCGTGCTTGTCGCGGAATTTATCCTGAGCCTTGACCGGATCGGCGGAGATACCGAGCACGGCGGTGCCAGCCGTGGCGAAGGCGCCGGTCAGCCGGGTGAAATCGATGGCTTCCCTGGTGCAGCCCGGCGTATCGGCGCGGGGATAGAAGAACAGGACCAGCTTCTGGCCGGTATAATCCGACAGCGCGACGACACCGCCACCGTCGCGGGGCAGGCGGAAGGCGGGAGCATCCTGACCCTCGGCCAGGCCGGCCTTCGTCGCCTTTTCGGGTGCGGGTGCCGATTTGGAAGAATTTAACCGTTTCGATGCGGCCTTATGCGATGCTGTCTTTGCTATGGTCCCAGTTGATTTGCTCGCCGGTGTCCGCTGTGTTTTCGCGGACTTGGTTTGAGTCGCAGCCCGCGCTTTCACGGGCGTCTTTTTAGCCGTCGGACTGCCGGAGGGCGCTTTGGACGATTTCTTTTGGGATTTCTTGGACATACGCCTTCCTTTCGTCGCTTTCGGCGGGTCAACCAAAGCGGTATTGCAGCCCTTTTCCGCTATGCCGGAATCGTGCCCTCGGCAGGGCGAGTCTGACGACGCCGGAGTCTGGTTACAAGGAATTCCACGCACCACCCCACTGCTCGTTGAACGCGCTCCCGGGGCGACATGACGAACAGAAGGAATATTCGAGGTATGGCGGCAATGCCGGCGCGGGAAGCTTCGCTTCCCGTCGACGGCTGCGGCCCCGGCGGCGCTCAATCCCACGACGGGCGCCTGTATCGAGAGGCAATGGCAAGGAATACGTCGCCCCAGGATTACAATCGGGATTTGGATCGGCGCGGCAGCCAAACAGAGTCGCAGCAATGGGACGACGCCGATTGGGATCCGGATCAGGAAGCGGCGGCGGGCTATCGGGCGCGCCGGCTGTTGTCGCGTTCCAATTCGGGCTTCCATCGCTTCGCTGACGGGTTTGGGCCGCTGCGCCGCTGGCTGGGCGGCGGTCGCTGGCTGAAGCGCGTGGCCGTGGTCGTCGGTGCCCTGATCGTCATCTTCGTCGGCTGTTTCGGCGCGCTGTGGTGGCGACTCGGCGCCGGTCCCATCAATCTCGACATTGCGACGCCGTGGCTCGCCGCCGCGATCGAGGACAATATCGGTCACGGCAACACCGTGGAGGTCGGCGGCACGCAGATCGAACGGGCCGGGCGGATCCGCATTGCCGTGCGCATCCGCGATATCGTCGTGCGCGACCACGATCACGTCATTGTCGCCACCGCACCGAAGGCCGAGGTGAAGCTGTCGGGTGCGGGCCTGCTGATGGGGCATCTGCGCGCAGAAAGCCTCAACCTCGTCGATGCCGAGCTCGCGATCCGGATCGCGCCTGACGGCACCGTTACGGTGTCGGCTGGCGACACCGCAAAGCCGCTCGCAACCGGCGTCGCCTCCAAGAAGGACGCGGGGCTGCCGCCGACTTTCCCGCGCAACGGTGTGCCACCGCCGCCGTTCGCCACCGAGCCTGCGACCCCCGACGCATCGCAAGCCGCGCCCCAGGCCGCGGCCCCGACTGGCATTCTTCAGGGCCTCGACTGGCTCGACAGTCTGAGCATGACCGGCCTCGACGGCCAGAACCTCAACGAGATCGGCCTGAAGAACGGCAATCTGATCGTCGACGATCAGCAGCGCGGCAGCAAATGGACGTTTGAGAACATCACGCTCAGCCTGCGCCGACCGAGCCGTGGCGGCGTCGCGCTCAGCCTCGGCGAGGAGGGCCCGCGTCCGTGGTCGTTGCGCGCCACGATCGGCCCCGCCGAGAACGGCGTGCGCTCGGTCGATATCCGCGCCGACAAGGTCTCGACCGCCAACATCCTGCTGGCGCTGCGGGTGAAGGACCTCACCTACACCGCCGACCTGCCGCTGACCGGCGAGCTCAAGGGCGAGCTCGGCCGCGACGGCGTGCCGACCTTCTTTCGCGGCAAGATCGCGGTCGGCGCGGGCAACATCATCGACACCGATACGCCCGACTATCCGATGGCGATCGACTCGGCTGAGATCAATGTCGAGTGGGACGCCAATCGGCGGGTGCTGGTCGCTCCCTTCAAGGTCCTCTCGGGCGCGAACCGTCTGACGCTTCTGGCTCATGTCGAGCCGCCCAACGGTACCGTCAATGACTGGCAGCTGGGTTTCAGCGGCGGTTCGATCCTGCTCGGCGGCATCGACAACGAGCCGCCGCTGGTCTTCAACCGTATTGCGATCGGCTTCCGTTTCGACACCGACCACAAGAGGCTGCTGTTGACGCAGGCTGATATCTCCAACGGGGAGATCGGCGTCGCCGGCACCGGTGCCATCGACTATTCGGGCGAGCCGCGGCTGACACTGGGTTTTGCGGGAACGCCGATGTCGGCCTCCGCGCTCAAGCGGATGTGGCCGACGCTTGTCGTTCCCGAGTTGCGCGAATGGGTGATCGAGCGGATCGAGCGTGGAACGCTCCAGCGCATCGAGATCGGCGTTAATTCACCGACGAAGAATCTTCCGCGCAAGGGCCCGCCCATTCCCGACGACGGCCTGTCGGTCAATATCGTAGCGAGCGGTGTCACGGTTCGCCCCGTGGATGGCTTGCCGGTGGTGCACGATGCCGATTTGAAGGCACGCGTGACCGGTCGCACCGCGACGGTGAATATCGGGCAGGGCATTGCCGATACGCCAGCAGGCCGCAAGGTCACGATTTCCGACTTTGTCTTCGAGGTGCCCGATATGGCGCCCAAGCCTTCGCCGTCGCGGACCAGGTTCCGTGTCGAAGGCCCGGTGCCTGCGGCCGCCGAAATGCTTTCCAACGATCGCCTGAGCGATCTGTCGTCGACCGTCATCGATCCCAATACGAGCAAGGGGACGTTCTCGGCGAACGTCCAGCTTGGGTTGCCGGTCAAGGGCGAGCTGACCAAAGCCGACACCACCTACAGCGTTACCGCCGATCTCAACGGTTTTGGTGCCGACAAGCTCGTGATGAACCAGAAGCTGGAGGCCAACAACCTCAAGATCGTCGCGAGCAACCAGGGCTACCAGGTCAAGGGCGACGTCAAGATCAACGGGCAGGCGGCCTCGCTCGACTACCGCAAACCGGCCGAGGGCGACGCGGACGTCAAATTGCAGACCACGCTCGACGATGCGAGCCGCGCGCGCCTCGGATTTGACTTGGGTCCCGCCGTCAGCGGATCGGTGCCGATCAAGCTGTCGGGCAAGATCGCAGGGGGGCCCGACCAGACGACGAAGCTCGGCATCGAGGCCGACCTGACCTCCGTCAAGCTCGACAACATCCTGCCCGGCTGGGTCAAGCTGCCGGGCAGAGCGGGCAAGGCCAGCTTCAAGGTGGTGCCGACGGCGCAATCGACGCGTCTGGAGGAGATCGTCATCGAAGGCGGCGGCGCCTCGATCAAGGGGTCGCTCGAGGTCGATGCCAACGGCGATCTCATGAACGCGAACTTCCCGACCTATGCGCCGTCAGACGGCGACAAGGCGTCGCTGAAGGTGGAGCGCAGCCAGGAGGGCGTGGTCAAGGGCACGATGCGCGGCGACGTATTCGACGGCCGCGGCTTCCTGAAATCGGCGATTTCAGGCAATTCCAAGGACGACGCCAAGAGCAAGACGAAGAACGTCGATTTCGACATGGACGTGAAGCTCGGCGCCGTCATGGGTTTCAACGGCGAGGCGATGCGCAGCGTCGAAGCCAAGATGTCGCGGCGCAACGGTGCGGTCAAAGCCTTCACGCTGAGCGGCAGGATCGGAAAAGACACGCCCGTGGCCGCCGACCTGCGCGGCGGCCGCGCCCAGGGCAACCGCGAGGTCATCTATCTCCAGACCAGCGATGCCGGCAACTTCCTGCGCTTCACAGACACCACCAACAAGGTCTACGGCGGCCAGATGGTGGTGGCCATGGAGCCGCCGACGTCAGAGCCTACGACACGGGAAGGCCTGATCAATGTGCGCGACTTCTCGGTCAAGGGAATGGATCAACTCGATCGCGTCGCGGCGGGCGCTCCCAACGGTGCGCAGAGCGGCGTGGCCTTCACGGCGTTGCGTGCGGAGTTCACGCGGCAGAACGGCGCGCTCACGATCCGCGACGGCGTGGTCAAGGGGCCGATGATCGGCGCCACCATCGAGGGCTCAATCGACTTTCCCGGCAATCAGGTCTGCATGAGCGGCACCTTCGTGCCGATGTATGGCGTCAACAACATCTTCGGCCAGATACCGCTGTTCGGTATCTTCCTCGGCGGCGGCAACAATGAAGGGTTGATCGGCGTGACCTACGAGGTCGTCGGCACGCCCGCCGCGCCGGTGATGCGCGTCAATCCGATTTCGGCGATGGCGCCGGGTCTATTCCGCAAGATCTTCGAATTCAACACCGGCAAACAGAACTCGCCGTTCGAGGAATTCCCGTCGCAGTCGAACGATGGCTCGAGCGGATCGACGCGTCAGCTATCAAGCGGCTGCACCCTCGCGCGGCGATAGCGGCGAGCAGCTGTCTCCGGCGTCATGGCCGGGCTTGTCCCGGCCATCCACGCCTTGTCCCGCGGCGTCAAGGACGTGGATGCCCGGGACAAGCCCGGGCATGACGAGATCATTGTGAGCATTCCGGCCGCCTACGCCGCGCGCACGCCGGCCAGGAAGGTCCCGACTTCGCCGGAGAGCTGCTCGGCCTGCTTGGAGAGGTTCGAGGCCGCGGCGAGCACCATGCCCGCGGCATTGCCGGTCTCGTTCGCTGCCGTGCTGACGCCACCGATATTGGTGGTGACTTCCTGGGTCGCCTCAGCCGTCTGCGAGACACTGCGGGCGATCTCGGCGGTGGCGGCGCCTTGCTCCTCGATCGCAGCGCCGATCGACGTGGCGATCCGGCTGACCTCCTCGATGGTGGCGGTGATGCCGCCGATGGCGTCCACCGCTTCCTTGGTCGCGCCCTGGATCTGGGCGATCTTTTCGCCGATCTCGCGGGTGGCTTCCGCGGTCTGGCTCGCCAGCGACTTCACCTCGGAGGCGACAACGGCGAAGCCGCGGCCGGCTTCGCCGGCGCGTGCGGCCTCGATGGTGGCGTTGAGCGCGAGCAGATTGGTCTGCGCCGCGATGCTGGAGATCAGCTCGGCGACATGCTCGATCTGCTGGGCGCCATCGGAGAGCGCGCGCACGATGGTGTCGGTGCGGCGTGCGCTGTCCACGGCGCGGCCGGTGACCACGGCGGACTGCGCGACCTGACGGCTGATCTCGGTGATGGAGGAGGAGAGCTCCTCGGCGGCGGCGGCGACCGTCTGCACGCGCTGGCTGGCTTCCGTGGCGGCCGAGCCGACGACGGCGGCGCGGCGGTTGGTGCCTTCCGCGGTCGACGACATCGACTTGGCGGTGACCTCCAGCTCGCCGGAGCCCGAGGCCATCAGGCCGACGAGCTGGCCGACCGAGGCATCGAACCGGTCGGCGAGCGAGATCAGCGCGTCACGCTTCTCCTGTTCGCTGCGGGTCTTGGTGGCGACCTGCTCGGCCTCCAGCTTGCGCGCCGTCAGCGCGGTCTGCCTGAGCACTTCGAGGGTCTCGGCCATGCGGCCGATCTCGTCGCCGCGACCGGTCTCCTCGACCGCCGCGTCGATCGCGCCTTCGGAAATGGCCTGCATGCGGTTCTTCTGGCGGTCGAGCGCGCCGAGCACGTCGCGGGCAATCAGCCAGGACAGTGTCGCCATCAGCAGCATCAGGCCGATGCCGATCGCACCCAATTCCAGCGTCAAGGCTCGCACGTCGGCGTCGATGTCGTCGACATAGAGGCCGTAGCTGATCGTCGCGTTCCAGGGCGCGAATTTGCGCGCGAACACGGTCTTGCGGACGGGCTCCGTCTGGCCGGGGCGGGGATAGAGATACGAGGTTACGCCGCCCTGTGCGGTCTCAGCGCCGGCCTTGATAATAGCGTCGGCGATCAGGACGCCATTGGAGTCCTTTGCGCCGGTAATCTTGCCTTCGAGCTGCTGGTTGGCGCCGTTGACGATGAGGGACGTATCGGCGTTGTAGACCACCGGATAGCCTTGGCCGCCATTGAAGCTCATGCGGCGGCCGCGCAGATGGAACTGGGCCTTCGCTTCGGCCTGCGTCAGTTTGCCGGCGCCGACCTCCTCCTCAAGTGATTGGGCGAGGTTGTGGAGCATATCGACCGCGGTCCGCATCTGCTGGACGCGGTCCTCCAGCATGCGGCTCTTGCTGAGCACGGACGACACCCCGATGATGGCCGTGACCGTGAGCGCCGAGAGACAGACCATGCTGGCGAGCTTGGTGCGGATCTTGAGGTGACTCAGCAGCTTCATCACGGCCTCGACGGAATGGTTATTGTTGCTCGCGTCGGTAGCATGAAATTCTTACCAATCATGAATGGACGCGTGCGACGGGCTGCCGCGCAAGCGGCGTCCGCGAGCTGCATGCGCAGACATCCATGCGGAAATGCGCCGCGTGGGCGCATGGCTCGTCAAGTCGGAGAAAATTGTGTGGGTCTTTAGTCGCGATCGAATGCGATGGGAGCGGACATGAACCGATTCGTTCATCGCCTCATCATGTCGATGCTGCTCGTCGCGGTCCTCGTCCTGGTCTGGAACGTGCTGGGCTCGCGCTGAGATGGCACCCGTAAATATACTGGTGCCATCCCTTTATTCACGAATCAATTGCTGACGCCTCAGCGCCGCGCGAGCGCGCCGCCGGTTGTGCCGCTAGTCCTTGCCCATCGCCGCATCGGCGCTGACCGAGCCGCCGCCGGCTGCCGAGAGATAGAGGCAGGCGAAGCAGAACAGGATCGCCGCGGTGCCACCATTGAGCAGCGGCAGGAACACCGGCGTCTCGCCCTTGAACATGTGGCCCATGAAATAGGCGAAGGCCATCTCACCCGAGAGGATGAACGCCGCGAGGCGGGTGAACAGGCCGATCATCAGCAGCGCGCCAAGCACGAGCTCAAGCGTACCGGCTGCGTAGATGATCGGCGGGATGTTTGCGAAGTAGGGAAGCACCGGAAACTTGAACAGCTTGGCGATGCCGTACTGGAGCAACAGGAGTCCAGTCATAAAGCGAAACAGGCTCAAGAGAACGGGTTGAAAGCGAACGAGATAGGGAAAGTTCATTGGTTTGTGCCCTCCATCCAATGCGCGACTTGGACCGTATTCGGTTCCGAGCCGCAAGCCACCCCAGCTCAATTTGAGCTGACATTTTTGTCATGTCGGACAAAACACCGCAGCCGAGACTTTCAGCCGCGTGCGATCCGCATTTTTTGCATCTATTCGCGCCGCGCCCATCCGTAATTTCCCGGTGACGCGAATGCGCCCAAGTTACCTGCGGGAGACCTATCGCCGCAAGGCGGGCACGACCAGGAACGGGATCATCCCGAGCACCACGCTCCCAAGCGCGAAGGCGAGCAGCGCGTTGTAGCCATGCGTCGCGTCATGGATCAGGCCGCCGCTCCAGGAGCCGAACGCCGAGCCGAGCCCGCTGCCGATCGAGATGGTGCCGTAGATGGTGCCGACGCGCTTGCCCCCGAAGATCTTCATTGCGGTCGCCGTGATCAGCGGTCCACGTGAGCCCATCATGCTGCCGAAGCAGACCACGAATCCGGTGAGCAGGAGGATGTTCGGATCGTACTGCAACAGCCACAGCAGGAAGATGCCGAGAATCGAGATCGCGTAGCTGAGCAGCACGGATGGCCGGCGTCCGATCAGGCCGTCGAGCGCTGATACCCCTAGCATGCCGAACACCAGCACGACGCCGGAGAAGCCCCAGGCGGTGGCGGCCTGCAGCGGTGGAAAGCCGGCATCGATCAGATAGGCCACGATCTGTGCGGCGATCGCATACATGCCGACGGCGGTGAAGAAGAATGTCGAGAACAGCGCCCAAAAGGCGTGATGGCGCATCGCGCTCGGAAGGGTCCAGCCGTGATCGACGAAATGCGGATCGGTCTTCTTGGCGATACGCGGCGACCCCGAGGCGAACAGCCGCCATGGCAGCAGCATGAGCGGCACCAGGAGGCCGAGCGCAGCGAAGCCGAACAGCTGGTAGGTCTCGCGCCAGCCGAGATGATCGATCAAAAGCTGCGAGGCCGGCAGCAGCGCCAGCACGCCGCCACCCATGGCCGAGTAGACCACCGCCATCGCGGTCGGCAGCTTCGGGCCGAACCAGCGGCCCAGCAGGATCGAGTTCGGCACATTGCCGATGAAGGCGACGCCGATGCCGACGCAGAGTCCGATCGAGAGCTGGAACTGCCAGAGTGACTGCGCGTGGCTTGCGATCAGGAAGGCCGAGCCGAGCAGCAAGAGGCCGAGGGCATAGACGATGCGTGGGCCGGAATGATCGAACAGGCGTCCGACCAACGGCGCCATCAGTCCGCTGACGAGCCAGGTCAGCGAATAGATCGAGACCACCTGGGCGCGATCCCAGCCGAAGTTTTCCGAGATCGGCTTCAGGAAGACGGTAAAGCTTTCGCTGAGGCCGCGGCCGAGCACGGCGAGTGTGAAGCAGAGCGCGAGCACCACGAGCGCGGTGCGCACGACGCCCTGCGGCGTCGCCGTGACGCCTTCCCTGGTCGCTTGCTTGGACTGTTCCTCGAGCGTGTTCTGGTCCATTGCCAATCAGGGAGCGCGCTTCAGCGCCCCCTGACAAGCAGCGAAAAGCTCATACGCCTATGCAGGCCTGAGCAGGATGTGCTTCTTCTTGCCGAACGACAGCTTGACCACGCCTTCCGGCGTCAGGTCGGCCGCCGACAACGCCATCTTCTCGTCGGTGACGGGCTCGTCGTTGACGCGCAGGCCGCCACTCTTGATCTGGCGCCGTGCTTCGCCGTTGGAGGCAACGAGACCCGCCTTGACGAAGGCGTTGAGCACGCCGAGGCCGGCGTCGAACTCGCCGCGCGGAATTTCCACGGTCGGCAGGCTCTCGGCCAGCGCGCCTTCCTCGAAGGTGCGGCGCGCGGTCTCGGCCGCCTCGTTCGCTGCGTCGCGACCATGCAAGAGCGCGGTCGCCTCGGTGGCGAGCACCTTCTTGGCCTCGTTGATCTCGGAGCCTCCGAGCGCCTCGAGCTTCCTGATCTCGCTCATTGGCAGCGTCGTGAACAGCTTCAGGAATTTGCCGACGTCGGCGTCTTCGGTGTTGCGCCAGTACTGCCAGAAATCATACGGCGAGAACTGGTCGGCGTTGAGCCAGACCGCGCCTTGCGCGGTCTTGCCCATCTTGGCGCCCGACGCCGTGGTCAGCAGCGGCGTGGTCAGCGCAAACAGTTGATGGGTGCCCATGCGGCGGCCGAGATCGACGCCCATGATGATGTTGCCCCACTGGTCGGAGCCGCCCATCTGCAAGTTGCAGCCGGTCCGCCTGGCGAGTTCGACATAGTCATAGGCCTGGCAGATCATGTAGTTGAACTCGATGAAGCTCATCTCCTGCTCGCGCTCGAGGCGGAGCCGCACGGAGTCCATGGTCAGCATGCGGTTGACCGAGAAGTGCCGGCCGACGTCGCGCAGCATTTCGATGTAGTTGAGCTTTGTCAGCCACTCGGCATTGTCGAGCATGATGGCGTCACTCTTGCCGTCGCCATAGCGCAGCACTTTTGCGAACACGCCTCGGATCGATTCCTTGTTGGCCTCGATCTCGGCGACGGAGCGGATTGCGCGCGTCTCGTCCTTGCCGGAGGGATCGCCGACCATGGTGGTGCCGCCGCCCATCAGGGTGATCGGCTTGTTGCCGGACTCCTGCAGCCAGTGCAGCATCATCATGGTCAGGTAATTGCCGATGTGCAGCGAGCGAGCGGTGCAATCGTAACCGACATAGCCGGTCACCTCGCCCTTGGCGGCGAGTGCGTCCAGCCCCTCGAAATCGGAGCACTGATGGACGAATCCACGTTCCTGCAGCGTATTGAGGAAATCCGATTTGAATGCAGTCATTTGTCGGCGCGCCTGACAATTCTTGGTTTACTGTTTTGGGAGCAATTTAAGGGTCTTCCGTGGGAACTCGGTTGCCGCCCGCCACTTTGGCCTGTGGCATTATAAGATGTGTCCCTCTGGCACAAGATCGGCATGCCGGAGGGGGCTCTTGAGGACGCTGATCCATGATGTTGACGGCACTCGGCTTGATGAGCGGCACCTCGCTGGACGGGGTGGATGTCGCGCTGATCGAAACCGACGGAAAGCAGGTGAAGGCGTTCGGGCCGTCCGGCTATCGGCCCTATAGCCCGGCGGAGCGCAACCTGCTGCGCCAGGCGCTGAGCGAGGCCGTGCAGCTGTCGCAACGCGATGCCCGGCCGGGAGTTCTGGCCGAGGCCGAACGCGCGGTGACGCTCGCGCATGCCGAGGCGGTGGCCGCTTTCGTTGCCCAGAACCGGATGAAACCGGAAGACATCGACATCGTCGGCTTCCACGGCCAAACCGTGCTGCATCGCCCCGAGAAGCGGCTGACGGTGCAGATCGGCGATGCGCCGGCGCTGGCCAGGGCAATCCATATCCCCGTGATGCATGATTTCCGCGCCGCCGACGTCGAGGCCGGCGGGCAGGGCGCGCCATTCGTGCCGGTTTACCACCGGGCGCTCGTCCATTCGCTGGAGCGCGAAGGGCCGATCGTTGTCGTCAATATCGGCGGCGTCTCCAACATCACCTATATCGACGGCAACGACACGCTGATTGCCTGCGATACCGGGCCCGGCAACGCGCTGCTCGACGATTTCATGTACCGCACCATGAATCAGGCGTTCGACGCGGACGGAAAGTTCGCAGCCCTTGGCAAGGCGGACGAAGCCTGGATCGCGCGAGCGCTGGAGCTGCCGTTCTTCGCAAGCCCGCCGCCGAAATCGCTCGATCGCAACGATTTTGCCGCCCTGAAGCTCGGCGAGGTGCAGCCGGCCGACGGCGCCGCGACTCTCACCGCCTTCACCGCGGCGGCGATCGCCCGCATCATCCCGCTGCTGCCTCGCAGGCCGCGGAGCTGGATCGTCTGCGGCGGCGGCGCGCGCAACCGGACCATGCTCCAGATGCTGCGGGAGCGCGTCGGGTCCGCCACGGTCGAGGCCGCCGAGACAGTCGGCTGGGCCTCCGACGCCATCGAGGCGCAGGCCTTCGGCTTCCTCGCCGCGCGCGGCCTGAAGGGACTGCCGCTGTCGTATCCCACTACCACGGGCGTGCCGATGCCGATGACGGGCGGGGTGATCGCGCGGCCTTGAGGCCTTAATAGATCGGCGCCGTCCATGCAAATGCATTGAACTTGACGAGTGTATGCAAATGCATTTATGTTGGATGCAGTTGCATCCAACCGCCGGGATCGTTGCCATGACCGCTTCCCTCAAACTGATCAGCCACAAGCTTTGTCCATACGTGCAGCGCGCAGTGATCGCGCTCAAGGAGAAGGGCGTTCCGTTCGAGCGGGTCGACATCGATCTCGCCAACAAGCCCGACTGGTTTCTCAAACTGTCACCGCTTGGCAAGGTGCCGGTGCTGGTCGTGACGAGCGAGAAGGGCGAGGTCGCTTTGTTCGAGAGCAACGTGATCTGCGAATACATCGAGGAGACGCAAGGCGGGGTGAGGCTGCATCCGGCGGATGCCTTGAAGCGTGCCGAGCACCGGGCTTGGATGGAGTTCGGTTCAGCAGTGCTCGGCGACCTCTGGGGCCTGGAGACCACGACCGATCCGGCGACGTTCGAGAGCAAGCGCCAGGCGCTCGTGGCGAAATTTGCGCGGGTCGAAGCGGCGCTCGGTGCCGGTCCTTATTTTGCTGGCGAAGCGTTCAGTCTGGTCGACGCCGTGTTCGCTCCCGTCTTCCGCTATTTCGATCTGTTCGACGAGCTGACTGAGCACGGCATTTTCCGCGATGTGCCGAAGGTCCGGGCGTGGCGCGCCGAGCTGGCGAAGCGTCCGAGCGTCCGCACTGCCGTGGGCGCGGACTATTCGCAATTGCTGCGCGCCTTCCTCGTGCGCCACGACGCACATCTGCTCAAGCTTGCGGCCTGAGCCCACGCCGATGTCGCAATCCATGGCCTGGCTGATGCTGGTGATCGCCGGCCTCCTCGACGTCGGCTGGGCGATCTCGATGAAATATGCGGAGGGCTACACGCGCGCTGGCTGGAGCGTCGTTTCGCTCGTGCTGCTCGTAGCCTTCGTTGTCCTGCTCGGGCGCGCCTTGAAGGTGCTCGAGGTCGGCGTCGCCTATTCGGTCTGGACCGGCATCGGCGCCGCCGGCACCTTCGTCATGGGCGTCGCGCTGTTCGGCGAGGCCCTGAGCGCGATGAAACTTGCGGGCAGCGCGCTCGTCTTGATGGGAATCGTCGCGCTCAAGCTGGCTTGAGCGGTGCCGCCCCTTAGCGCACGTTGGCGAGGCGCATGTCGAGATAGGCGGTGATGGTTTCCATCAGCGGCTCGAGCTTGGCGTCGAAGAAATGGTTCGCGCCGGGGATGACCTGCTGGTCGATCACGATGCCCTTCTGGGTCTTCAGCTTCTCGACCAGTGTGTTGACGTCCTTGGGCGGCACCACCGCGTCCTTCTCGCCATGCACGATCAGGCCCGAGGACGGGCAGGGCGCGAGGAACGAGAAGTCGTAGAGGTTGGCGGGTGGCGCGATCGAGATGAAGCCCTCGACTTCGGGGCGGCGCATCAGCAACTGCATGCCGATCCAGGCGCCGAAGGAGAAGCCGGCAACCCAGCAGGCGCGCGCTTCGGGATTGATGGTCTGCGCCCAGTCGAGTGCCGCGGCCGCGTCCGACAATTCGCCGGTGCCGTGGTCGAACGAACCCTGGCTGCGGCCGACGCCGCGGAAATTGAATCGCAGCACCGAGAAGCCGCGATGCGCGAACGCATAGTAGCACTGGTAGATGATCTGATGATTCATCGTGCCGTGGAACTGCGGATGCGGATGCAGGACCATCGCGATCGGCGCGTTCTTCTGCTTGGCCGGATGGTAGCGGCCTTCGAGACGGCCGGCGGGGCCGGTGAAAATAACTTCAGGCATGATGATCTCTTGATTGATCCCTTGAAGACGCTCTTCAACAATCAACCGATTGTGCGGATTTCATCGGCTGCTGGGCCGATCAAGCCGCGAATGGAAGGGTGGAGCGGCGCCCTCGGATGATGCGCGAGCGGCGCGCGGCGAACTGACGCGCGCGTTCTAACATGAGGCGAGGGTCAAAAAGCAAGCATCTTGAACATCCCGCAATCGGCTCAAGACGTTAGCGTGTCATGGCCGTCATCGCGCGATGGCGATTGGGAATCGAGATTGCCAAGTGCTCCCTGCGGGCCCATGTCGGGTACCAGCGGGCGAAGCAGCCTGACTCATGGTAATATAATACGTCATGCCGAGCCGTGTTTATCTCGACTGGAACGCGACCACGCCGCTTCGCCCCGAGGCGCGAAGCGCAATGCTTGCAGCCTACGAGCTGATCGGCAATCCGTCCTCGGTTCATGCCGAGGGGCGGGAGGCACGGCGGCTCGTTGAGGGGGCCCGGTCCACGCTTGCCGAAGCCGTAGGGGCGCTGCCGCGGAATGTCGTGTTCACCTCGGCGGGAACAGAGGCCAACGCGCTGGGGCTGTCGCCGGGCCTTCGGGGCCCGTCTGGCGGACCTGTCGAGCGGCTTCTGGTCTCGGCCGTCGAGCATGCTTCGGTGCTGGCAGGCGGCCGGTTCCCGGCCGATAAGATCCGTCAGATCCGGGTCACGCGCTCTGGCGTGATCGACCTCGACCATTTGAAGGCGCTGCTCGGCGATGGCCCGCCGGCGCTGGTCTCCGTCATGGCCGCCAACAACGAGACGGGCGCGCAGCAGCCTATCGCCGATGCCGCGGGAGTCGTTCACGGGGCGGGCGGCCTCCTGCACGTCGATGCAATCCAGGCGCTTGGAAAAATCCCTTTCGATATCAAGGTGATTGGCGCAGACCTTGTGACCTTTTCTGCGCACAAGATCGGCGGCCCCAAGGGGATCGGCGCGCTGGTTGTGGCCGAGGGCGTGGCCGGACTTGAGCCGTTGCTGCGGGGCGGCGGGCAGGAGCTGAACCGGCGCGCGGGAACCGAGAATGTCGCAGGCATTGCCGGCTTCGGGGCAGCGCTGCGCGTTGCCCTTCAGGCTTTGCCGGAGGATACGGAGAGGATGGCAAGTCTAAGAGATCGCTTGGAAAACGGCATTCGCTCCATGGCCGGCGCAACGGTCTTCTCAGACAACGTTGAGCGGTTGCCTAATACCGTTCTTTTCACGGCCCCTGGCTTGAAGGCCGAGATCGCCGTGATCGGTTTCGACCTCGAAGGTGTCGCAGTGTCCTCGGGATCTGCCTGTTCCTCGGGCAAGGTCCAGCCGTCCCATGTGTTGTCGGCGATGGGGTATGATCCCACCGTCGCCCAGGGAGCGGTGCGTCTCAGTCTGGGCTGGTCCACGGAGCCGGATGACATCAACAGGGCGTTAGAGGCTTGGCGAAAGCTCGGTAATACCCTACTTAAGGGATAAGCGATGAAACACGGCTTGAACGGTTCTAAGCGCGTGCGTCCCGCCAAGAAACATCGTAATAGTCGTCCGAGTTTGATGATCCACCGCGGTCCTTGAAACCGCGAGCGGAGGATAGAATGCCAGCCGTGCAAGAGACGGTCGAGCGCGTGAAGCGCATCGACGTCGATCAGTATCGTTATGGGTTTGAGACCCTGATCGAGTCCGACAAGGCCCCCAAGGGGCTGTCGGAAGAGACCGTCAAGTTCATCTCCGAGAAGAAGAACGAACCCGCCTGGATGCTCCAGTGGCGGCTCGAAGCCTATCGGCGCTGGCTGACCATGACCGAGCCGACCTGGGCGCGCGTCGATTATCCCAAGATCGACTTCCAGGACCTCTATTACTATTCGGCCCCGAAGCCGAAAAAGACGATCACCTCGCTCGACGAGATCGATCCCGAGATCCTGAAGACCTACGAGAAGCTCGGCATCCCCTTGCGGGAAGTCGCCATGCTCGAAGGCGTCGAGCCGAAGCCCGGCGAGGAAGACCCTAACAGGCGCAAGATCGCGGTCGATGCGGTGTTCGATTCGGTCTCGGTTGCGACCACCTTCAAGGCCGAGCTGAAGAAGGCTGGCGTGATCTTCATGCCGATCTCGGAAGCGATCCGCGAGCATCCCGAGCTGGTTCAGAAATATCTGGGCTCGGTGGTGCCGACGTCGGACAATTTCTATGCGACGCTGAACTCGGCGGTGTTTTCGGACGGCTCGTTCGTCTACGTGCCGCCGGGCGTGCGCTGCCCGATGGAACTGTCGACGTACTTCCGTATCAACGAGCGCAACACCGGCCAGTTCGAGCGCACGCTGATCATCGCCGACAAGGGCTCCTACGTCTCCTATCTCGAGGGCTGCACCGCGCCGCAGCGCGACGAGAACCAGCTGCACGCGGCCGTGGTCGAGCTTGTCACGCACGACGACGCCGAGATCAAATATTCGACGGTGCAGAACTGGTACCCGGGCAATTCGGAAGGCAAGGGCGGCATCTACAATTTCGTCACCAAGCGTGGCGATTGCCGCGGCAACAATTCCAAGATCTCCTGGACCCAGGTCGAGACCGGTTCGGCGATCACCTGGAAGTATCCCAGCTGCATCCTGCGGGGCGACAATTCGCGTGGCGAGTTTTATTCGATCGCGATCTCGAACGGCTATCAGCAGGTCGACAGCGGCACCAAGATGATCCATCTCGGCAAGAACACGTCGAGCCGCATCATTTCCAAGGGTATCGCCGCCGGCAAGTCGCAGAACACCTATCGCGGGCTCGTCACGGCGCATCGCAAGGCGACCGGCGCGCGCAACTTCACCGCCTGCGATTCGCTGTTGATCGGCGACAAATGCGGCGCGCACACCGTGCCGTACATCGAAGCCAAGAACTCGTCGGCGACGTTCGAGCACGAGGCCACCACGTCGAAGATCTCCGAGGACGTGCTGTTCTACTGCATCCAGCGCGGCCTCACCCAGGAGGAGGCGGTCGGCCTCGTCGTCAACGGCTTCGTCAAGGACGTGCTGCAGCAACTGCCGATGGAATTCGCGGTGGAAGCGCAGAAGCTGATCTCGATCTCGCTCGAAGGATCGGTCGGCTAGCGCCGACCCTCGCGGCGCGCATCGCGCGCCCCATGCATCATTTGAATAAACTGGACACCAAGATGGCTTTGCTCGAAGTGAAAGACCTCAAGGTTCGTGTCGAGGAACGTGAGATCCTCCACGGGCTGACACTGACCGTGAACGAGGGCGAGATCCACGCGATCATGGGGCCGAACGGCTCCGGCAAGTCGACCCTGTCCCACGTCATTGCCGGCAAGCCGGGCTACGAGGTTACCGACGGCCAGATTCTGTTCAAGGGCGAAGACCTGCTCGAGATGGCCCCGAACGAGCGCGCCGCCAAGGGCGTGTTCCTGGCGTTCCAGTATCCGGTCGAGATTCCCGGCGTCGCCACCATGAATTTCCTGCGCACCGCGCTGAACGCGCAGCGCAAGGCGCGCGGTGAGAGCGAGTATTCGACGCCCGACTTCCTGAAGAAGGTTCGTGAAGTCTCGAAGTCGCTGAATATCCCGCAGGACATGCTCAAGCGTGGCGTCAATGTCGGCTTTTCCGGCGGCGAGAAGAAGCGCAACGAGGTGCTGCAGATGGCGCTGTTCGAGCCGAGCCTGTGCATCCTCGACGAGATGGATTCCGGCCTCGACATCGACGCGCTGCGCATCGCAGCCGACGGCGTCAACGCGCTGCATTCGCCCAAGCGCGCGATGGTCGTGATCACCCACTATCAGCGGCTGCTCAACTACATCGTGCCCGACATCGTGCACGTGATGTCGAAGGGCCGTGTCGTGAAGAGCGGCGGCAAGGAACTGGCGCTGGAGCTGGAAGCGTCGGGCTACGCCCAGTTCGAGGACGCCGCGTAAGGATTGTTTGAGATGAACGTTGCTGTGGCAAAGACCGGAAACGGCCGCGCGGTGAGCGATCTCTTCGCCAGCGCCGAAGGCCGCCTGCCGGGTTCGCCTTCCGTGATCGCGGCGCGCCGCGAGGCGTTCGAGACCTATGAGCGTCTCGGCCTGCCGCACCGCCGGATCGAGGAATGGAAGTACACCGATCTGCGCGCGCTGGTCGGCGAGGTGCTGCCGCTGGCGGCGGCGCCCGATGCGGCTGGGTTGAAGCGCGCCGCGGACGCGGTGAAAGCGCACGCGATCGCGGGCGCCCGCAAGCTGGTGCTGGTCGACGGCGTGTTCGCTCCCGATCTCTCGGACATCAAGGCGCTGGCCTCCGAGGCGGGCTTTAAGACATTGCGGGAGACGCTGGAGAAGGATTCCGGGCTGCTGAAGATCGCAGCTACCGATGCTGTGATCTCGCTGAACGCGGCAATGGCGACCGACGGTGTTGTGCTTGATATCGCCGACGGCGCGCAGCTGTCCGCGCCGATCCAGATCATCCACATTGCGACCGCGCCTTCCGCGTCGACTTTCACCCGCTCGCAGGTCGCGGTCGGGAAGGGCGCTCGTGCCACCATCATCGAGAGCTTTGTCGCGGCCGACGCCAAGGCCTACCAGGTCAACGATGCCGTCATCCTCTCGGTCGGCGACAACGCCGACGTCGCGCATATCCGCCTGATGGACGATTCGCCGGATGCGGTGAACATCACCTCGCAATTCGTCACCGTCGGCGCGAATACAAAGCTCAATTTCTTCAACATGACCACCGGTGCTGCGGTCAGCCGCCTCCAGGGCTTCATCACGCTCGCAGGCGAGGGCAGTGAACTCTCGGTCAACGGCGTGAACCTGTTGCAGAAGACCGAACATGGCGACACCACGCTGGTGGTCGACCATGCCGTGCCGAATTGTGTGAGCCGCGAAGTCTTCCGGGCCGTGATCGACGATCGTGCGCACTCGGTGTTCCAGGGCCGCATCATCGTTCGTCCAGATGCGCAGAAGACCGACGGCAAGATGATGATCCGCGCGCTGCTGCTGTCGGACGAGGCGGAAGCCGACAACAAGCCCGAGCTCGAGATCTTTGCTGACGACGTCTCCTGCGGTCACGGCGCGACCGCCGGCGCGCTCGATGACAGCCTGCTGTTCTATCTGAAAGCGCGCGGCCTGCCGGAGAAGCAGGCCCAGGCGCTGCTGATCCAGGCTTTCGTGGGCGAGGCGATCGAGCAGATCGCCGATGATGATTTGCGCGAGCACGTGATCGGCATTGCCGAGCGCTGGCTGGAGCGGCGCCAATGAGCACCCATCCGGCAGTCAAGAACGGCGCCTATGACGTTGCGCGCGTGCGCCAGGATTTTCCGGCGCTGGCCATGCAGATCTACGGCAAGCCGCTGGTCTATCTCGATAACGCGGCTTCCGCGCAGAAGCCGAGTGCCGTGCTCGATCGCATGACGCAGGCCTACACCTCCGAATACGCCAACGTACATCGCGGCCTGCATTATCTCGCCAACGCCGCGACCGAGGCCTATGAGGGCGGCCGCACCAAGGTGGCGCAGTTCATCAACGCGCCGCGGACCGAGGAAGTGATCTTCACTCGCAACGCGACCGAGGCGATCAACCTCGTCGCCTCGTCCTGGGCTGAACCGAACATCAAAGAAGGCGACGAGATCGTCATCTCGATCATGGAGCACCACTCCAACATCGTGCCCTGGCATTTCCTCCGGGAACGCCATGGTGCCGTGATCAAATGGGCGCCAGTCGACGACGAGGGCAATTTCCTTATCGACGAATTCCAGAAGCTGCTGACCTCGAAGACCAAGCTGGTCGCGATCACGCAGATGTCGAACGCGCTCGGCACCATCGTTCCGGTCAAGGACGTCGTGAAGATCGCCCACGCCCGCGGCATCCCCGTGCTGGTCGACGGCAGCCAGGGCGCCGTGCATCTGCCGATCGATGTCCAGGACATCGGCTGCGACTTCTACGTCTTCACCGGCCACAAGGTCTACGGTCCGACCGGCATCGGCGTGCTCTGGGCCAAGTACGACCACCTCGTCGCGATGCGCCCGTTTAACGGCGGCGGCGAGATGATCCGCGAGGTCTCGCGCGACATCGTCACCTATGGCGATCCCCCGCACAAATTCGAGGCCGGCACGCCGGCGATCGTCGAGGCGGTCGGGCTTGGCGCCGCGATCGACTACGTCAATTCGATCGGCAAGGAGCGTATCGCCGCGCACGAGCATGATCTCGTCACCTACGCCCAGGACAAGCTGCGCGAGATCAACTCGCTGCGGCTGATCGGCACGGCGCGGGGCAAGGGCCCGGTGATCTCGTTCGAGCTCAAGGGCGCGCACGCCCATGATGTCGCCACCGTGATCGACCGTCAGGGCATCGCGGTGCGCGCCGGCACCCATTGCGTGATGCCGCTTTTAGAGCGGTTCAACGTCACAGCCACATGCCGGGCGTCGTTCGGCATGTATAATACGCGGGAAGAAGTCGATCATCTGGCACAGGCGCTTCTGAAGGCGCGGGATTTGTTCGCATGAGTGACACGGCCGAAATCAAAGCCAATCCGATGGAAACCCAGTCGGCGCTGCCGCCTGAGGAGACCGAGCGTTTGACCACCGAGATCATCGCCGGGCTGAAGACCGTGTTCGACCCGGAAATCCCGGCTGATATCTACGAGCTCGGCCTGATCTACAAGGTCGAGATCAAGGACGATCGTTCCGTCGACGTGCAAATGACTCTGACGACGCCGAACTGCCCGGCCGCCGGCGAGCTGCCGACCATGGTCGAGAACGCGGTCGCCAGCGTCCCCGGCGTCGGCGTAGTCGACGTCAAGGTGGTCTGGGAGCCGGCCTGGACGCCGGAACGCATGAGCGACGAGGCCCGCCTCGTGCTCAACATGTGGTGACGCGTAACCTCGGCTTTAGATACTTAGAAGATCCTTGTTGGATCCTTGGCATTGAATTCGCTCGGCAACGGACCACATCACTGACATGACACAGATTTCGTCAGGCTCGACACCAGCATCCACTCCGAAGCCGCGGCGGCCCCGCCCGCAGGTGATGCGGCTGACGGACGCTGCTGCCCAGCGCATTAACGAGCTGACCCAGCGGGCCGATTCCGAGATCGTGGGCTTGCGTGTCGGCGTCAAGAACGGCGGCTGTGCCGGTCAGTCCTACACTGTCGAATACGCTCATGACGTCCGCCCGACCGACGAGGTCGTCGAGGACAAGGGCGTCAAGATCCTGGTCGATCCGAAGGCCGTGCTTTTCCTGCTCGGCACCGAGATGGACTACAAGGCCGACAAGATGCAGGCCCAGTTCGTCTTCAACAACCCCAACCAGATCTCCGCCTGCGGCTGCGGCGAGTCGGTCGAGCTGCGTCCCGCGCAGATCGACGGGTAGTTTCCTGTCATTGCGAGGAGCACTTGCGACGAAGCAATCCAGGCTGTCTCTGCGGCGACAGTCTGGATTGCTTCGCTTCGCTCGCAATGACGGCGGTGGTATGAAGGCTGGCCTGCTCGCCCCGGGAAGCCTGCCATGGACCGCGAATTCCTGATCGACCTGTTCGCCGATTTCGGCCCCGTCTCCATCCGAAAAATGTTCTCCGGCTACGGCATCTCCGCCGACGGCATCAACTTC
This sequence comes from Bradyrhizobium sp. WSM4874, assembly GCF_055811835.1. NCBI lineage: Bacteria > Pseudomonadati > Pseudomonadota > Alphaproteobacteria > Hyphomicrobiales > Nitrobacteraceae > Bradyrhizobium > Bradyrhizobium sp. WSM4874. The sequence goes on along the minus strand of NZ_JBVVPR010000004.1, from coordinate 96,205 downwards.
GCGCTCGCGTTGCGCGCCGGCCTGTTTTTCCGCGCCGACGAGATGACCATCCCGGATTTTGAAGCGGAAGGCTCAAAGCCGTTCCAATACGCGACCCGCGCCAAGACCGTGGTGGTGAACTCCTACTGGGAGCTGCCGGCCCGCCTGTTCGACGATTCCGCGGAACTCGCGCAATGGGCGAGGGCCGCGCTCGCCGCCGCCCAGCGCGCCAAGGTGAAGAAGCGGCCCAAAGCCAAGAAGATACCGAAGAAAGCGGCGAACAAGCCGGCGAAGAAGGTGGCCAAGCCTGCGAAAGCGCCGAAGAAGGCGAGCAAAAAGAGCTCGCTTGGGAAGCGCGCCAAGCGACTGGGGTAAGCTCAGTCCACGGCCTTGGTCAGACCAACCCGCATGTCCTTGGCGGTGAAGACGCAGATGCCGTCGGCAAGCACGCGGCCGTCGGCAATTCCGAGCACCAGCTTGCCGCGCCGGACCATCCGCATGGCGACCTCGTAGCGCACGCGTTGCGCGTTCGGTGTGACCTCGCCCGTGCACGCGACTTCGCCGACGCCGATGGCGCGGCCCTTGCCCGGCGAGCCCGACCACCCGAGCCAGTAGCCGACCATCTGCCACATGGCATCCAGCCCCAGAGAGGCCGGCATGGTCGCATCGCCGCGATAGTGGCAATCGAAGAACCAATGGGCCGGCGCGATGTCGAGCTCGCCGACGATATGGCCCTTGCCGAACTCGCCGCCGTCCAGGCTGATCTCCGTGATGCGGTCCATCATCAGCATCGGCGGCGCCGGCAATTGCGCATTGCCCGGGCCGAAATAGCCGCCCTCGCTCGATTTCAACAAGTCGTCCCTCGTGTAGGACGGTTGCGGCGTGTGAAAATCATGCGGGTTGGGCAAGACGATAAGTCCTCCGGATGCTCGCAGTCGGGCGCCTCGAGACGGCGAGGGAGATGTCGTTCGTCAGGTCAGAATGTCAAGCGCGGGCGGCGGTGCGCGGCTTCGGCGTCACGCCACGCGGTTGTGCGTCTCTACCGCGAATTCCGGATCGGCCTCGCAGATCACGCGGTTGCGGCCGTTGCGTTTGGCGGCGTACAGGCAAGCATCCGCGCGTTCGATCAGCGCATCGGTGTCGTCGCCCTGCTTGAGCATGGAGACGCCGACGGAGATGGTGACGCGGCCGAGGATTTCGCCGGTGGACTTCTTCTTTAATTCCTTTGCCATCACCGCGCGGCGGATGTGATCGGCCACCGTGAGGGCCTGGCGCAGCGCGGTGTTGGGTAGCACGACCGCGAATTCCTCGCCGCCATAGCGCGCGGTGATGTCCTGGCCCTTGATGGTCTGCTTCAGCGACAGGCCGACCAGCCGCAGCACCTGGTCGCCGGTGAGATGGCCGTAGGAATCGTTGAACGACTTGAAATGATCGATGTCGACCAGCAGCAGCGACAGCGGTTCGCCCGAGGCGAGCGCGCTTTGCACGGCCATGTCGATCATGCGATCGAAATATTTGCGGTTGCCGAGCCCCGTCAGCGGATCGGTCAGGCTCTCGGCGCGGATTGCCTCCAGGCTCTGCTGGAGATTGCTGATCTCGCTCTTCGAGAGCGTCAGCCGATCTTCCAGCGCCTTGTTGGTCTCGCGCATCTCGCTGGTGGAATGCAGCAGCGTCTCGACGATCGACTTGATCTGCTCGCGGCTCTCGGCCGATGACAGCTTTTCGGTCGCGCCCGACAGGCTGGCATCGTAGGAGCCGGTCATCTCGAGTGCGTCGCCGAGTACCTTCATGACGTCGTCGATCTCGCCGATGACGCGCGCGCCGACCTTGTCGATGCGGTCGGTGGTCTTGATGTGGGAGAGGTAGGTCTCGTAGATCTGATCGAGATCGGCTTCGGTCAGCTTGCCGCTCCGCGCCAGCGTCTCGTTGATGATCTTGTTGAGCGGGGCGTTGTAGCCGGTGGCGTAGACGAACCAGATCTCGTAATTGCGGGGAATTGCCGTCTGTCGTAGCGATCGGATTTGACCGAGCGCAACCTCAGCGAACGCCATCGTGCGTTCGTGTTCGTCGAGCACCTTGACCACGGAACATACCCCACAGCGATCGGCGCGCCGTCGACCGCAGCAATACTTAAATTATGTTCGTAGGCTAACGGACGATCGTGAACGCCCCGTAAATATACGTCCACGAATGCGTCCAAAAAAGTGCGCGCCAGCTTTACTTCAACCAAAGCCGGGCGCGCATCGCGCTTCAGGCGCCGGCGGGGGAGCGAACCGGACGCAGCAGAAATGCCGGCAGATGCGAGTGGTCGCCCGGCTCACTGTCGGCCTCACGTTGGCGGCGCGGCTCGGGGCGACCGATCGACGGCACATGCGACGGATTGGCCTGCTGGCGCGCACCGTCACGCGGCTCGGATGATGGCTTGCCTTCACGCGCAGGCCTGGCTTCGCGCGAAGGTCTGGCTTCACGCGGAGGCCTGGCCTCGCGTGCGGGCCTTGCTTCGGAAGCGGGCGTTGCCTCGGGAGCGGGCCGTGCTTCGGCTGAAGGCTGTGCCTCGCCACGCGCTTCGCGCGGCTCGTGGCTGCGCTCACGATCGCGACCGCGCTGCGGCTTGCCGCGCCCGCCGCGTGAACGTTCGCGGCCGCGCTGCTCGCGCGGACGCTCGCTCGCATCGGAAGCATCGGTGCGCACTTCGAAATCGCCTTCGGCGCGCGGAATGCTCTGGCCGATCAGCTTCTCGATCGCCACCATCGACTTCTGGTCGAGCGGCGTGACGAGCGAGATCGCCATGCCGGACCGGCCTGCGCGACCGGTGCGGCCGACGCGGTGGACATAGTCGTCGGGATGGTGGGGAACGTCGAAATTGAAGACGTGGCTGACCTCTGGGATGTCGAGGCCGCGGGCGGCGACGTCGGATGCAACCAGCAGGGGCAGCTCGCCCTTGCGGAACTGTTCGAGTGCCGCGGTGCGGGCCGACTGATCCATGTCGCCGTGCAGCGCACCGACGCTGAAGCCGTGCTTCTGCAGCGATTTGTGAACGACGGCGACCTCGCGCTTGCGATTGCAGAAGATGATCGCGTTCTGGAGATCCTTGGCCTCGCGCAGCAATCGGCGAAGCAGCTCGCGCTTCTCGTGCGCCTCACGCCCGGCCGGGACCTGACACTGCGTAACGGTGACAGCGGTGGTGGCGGGCTTCGATACCTCGACCTTCTGCGGATTGTGCAGGAAGGTTTCGGTGATGCGCCGGATCTCCGGCGGCATGGTCGCGGTGAAGAACAGGGTCTGCCGGGTGAACGGGACGAGCTTGCAGACGCGCTCGATGTCGGGAATGAAGCCCATGTCCAGCATCCGGTCGGCTTCGTCGATGACGAGCAACTCGACGCCGGTGAGCAGCAGGCCGCCGCGCTCCGTGTGGTCGAGCAGGCGGCCGGGAGTGGCGATCAGCACGTCGACGCCGCGCGTCAGCTTGGCATCCTGGTCGCCGAAGGAAACGCCGCCGATCAGGAGGGCGACGTTGAGTTTCTGACCCGCGCCGTAGCGGTCGAAGTTTTCCTTCACCTGCGCCGCGAGTTCGCGGGTCGGCTCGAGGATCAGGGTGCGCGGCATGCGCGCCCGGGCGCGACCCTTTTCGAGGATGGTGAGCATCGGCAGCACGAAGGCCGCGGTCTTGCCGGTGCCGGTCTGGGCGATGCCGAGCACGTCCTTGCGAGCGAGGACGTGAGGGATCGCCTGTTCCTGAATGGGGGTGGGGGTGGTGTAACCGGTGGCCGCCACTGCGGCGAGGACTTTTTCGGATAGTCCGAGATGGGTAAAAGACATTGAGCCTCTGGTCGAAACCGCCGTTCGGAATCGAGGGTAATAAGGCTGTCGCGTTCCACCCCGAAACGGCGCGCTCTCAAAGAAGCTGGGGGTGCTGACTCACGCGAACAAAGCGCCAGGCTCAGGAATCGCTCTTCGATCTGAGCCGCGTCGCCACGGAACATAGGCGGGAATCGGCCAAAGTCAATGGAGCAGGCGCGGGAAGGCCCTAAAAAACCTGAGGTTTTCGCCCAAATAGCGGGCGCGGCTGCGGTTTTCCGCCCAATCCGGCGATCGGCCGGAGCTGCCCAAACGTCGGCTAACGCCCCTGCGGCCCCTGCGCGCGGAAGTCGCCGGGGGCCATCCCGTAGGCGGCGTTGAAGGCCCGATAATAGGTCGCGAGACTATCGAAGCCACAGGAGGTCGCGATGTCGGCGATCAGCCGGTCCGGGGCTTCGCGCATCAGCCGGCGGCTCTGGTTCAGGCGTTCCTCCGTAACGGTTTGCGAGAAGCTCTTGGCCGTGCTTTCGAACAGAATATGCAGGTGACGCACGGAGATGCCGAGCAGATCGGCCACCATGGTCGGCGCCAGATTCGGGTCTTGCAGGTGACGCGCGATCAGGCGCCGTGCCTGCGAGAGCCGGGCGGTCCGCAGCGCGGCCTGCCCGAGGCGGCCGCCGGGCCGCAGGATGCCGCGCTCGATCAGCGCCAGATGGGCTAAAGCCTGGACGAGGGAAGCGGCATCGGCGGCGCCGTCATCACCCGCGGCAACTTCACCGAGATCGGCGAAGCAGGCGCCGAGCAGAGGCGCCAGGGTGGAATCGTCGAACGTCCGGGGCGCAAGCTCGCGCATGCGCTTGTCTTGCGTGGAGAGGCCGCTCAGGGGGACCTTCAGGATCCGCAGGTGGAAGCCTCCTGCACCCAGCGGCGTCGTGCGATAGGGCAAGTCGGTATGGCTGGTGGCGAAGCTGCCATTGGCGATGGTGAAGTCGCTGCTGCGCATGCCGCCGAACCAGCCGCCGCTGCCGAGCTGCTGATAGACGCAGATGCTGTCGCTCGGCGCGTCAGCGATGTCGGTCATGCTGCGCTCGACACTGTAGTGCGAGGCCTTCAGTTCGACGAGGCCGGCGCCGCCAAGCTGGCGCAGCGAGAATTCGCCGAAGAAGTCCGCGCGGCGTTCTCGCTCGAGTTCGGCAGTGACGCCGAACAGGCCCTTGGAGCGCACCTCGCGCCAAAAGTCGAAGCGGTCGTGCGGCTCGACCTCGTCGGTGCACCAGCGATACACGGCAGCCCCTCGCTTCCAGCGGAATTGCCCACAAGAATTGACTGAGAAAAAGCAGATTCCAGCGGGATCTGCCATAGGCTAGACGACAAAACCTGAGTCCTCGGGGCTGTTGAACCAGCGCTATGGCTGGGCCGACTATCACATCAACGGCGCGGTTCCCATGAACCGCTGTTCGAGGGAACCGGCGTGGGCCGTTCGTGAGGGATTTTCGATGACGCGTCGGCTTTTCAGAGTTCTGGCGGCGCTTGGCCTCGCCGTCGGCCTCAGCGGTTTCGCGCTCCCCGCCTGTGCCGAGAAGCGCGTTGCGCTCGTCGTCGGCAAAAACGACTACAGGAACGTTCCGAAGCTGCTCAAGGCGGTCAACGACGCCCGCACCATGGGCGATACGCTGAAGCAGCTCGGCTTCTCGGTGATGGTTGCCGAAAACCAGAGCCGGCAGCAATTTTCGGAAACGCTGCTCGCGTTCGATCGGACGATCGAGCCCGGCGACACCGCGTTCTTCTTCTATGCCGGCCACGGCTTCGAGATCGCCGGCCAGAACTATCTGCTGCCGACCGACGTGCCGGCGGCGACGGAAGGGCAGGAAGAGCTGGTGCGTGACGCCTCCATCCTGGCCGATCGCATCGTCGAGCGTCTCCAGAACAAGAAGGCGCGAACCTCGATCCTGGTGTTCGACGCCTGCCGCAACAATCCGTTCGAGCGCAAAGGCACCCGCGCCGTCTCAGGTGGTGGCGGGCTTGCCCCGATGGTGCAGCTGCCTGAAGGCGTGTTCTCGGTCTTCTCCGCGGGCCCGCGCCAGACCGCGCTCGACCGCCTCTCCAACGACGACGCCAATCCCAATTCGGTGTTCACGCGCACCTTCGCCAAGGAGCTGCTCCAGCCCGGCGAGAACCTGGTGCAGGTGGCGCAGCGTACGCGCCGTCTCGTCGCCGAGATGGCCGACACCGTCAAGCACAGGCAGGTGCCGGTCTATTTCGATCAGATGGTCGACGACGTCTTCCTCAGCGGCATCGCCAAGGACGTCGCCGCGCGCCCGGCCGATCCCCCTGCGCAGAAGCTCGCGGCGCTGCCACCGGTGTCGGTGCCGCGCGTGCCGAAGGAGGAGACCACCAACGCGCCGATCGCGAGCTTCTCGCGCCACAATGGCGGTTGGAGCGTAGTGTTCTCCTTTGCCGACCCGACCCTCGGCGTTTCCTGGCGCATGGCCGGCAATGGCGACTTCCGTGAAACCGGCTTCATCGATACGCTCGACCCGCGCACGCGCAAGAGAATGCCGAACCCATCGATTGAATTGCCGCCGGACGCGCAGGCCGGCACCATCGAGGTCCGCTATGTCGACCAGTCCGGTGACATGCAGGGGCCGTTCCCGATCAGGTTCGATCCCGAAGCCGCGCTCATTCGCGACCAGCGCAAGATCCTCGACATGACCGCGACGAGCTGGCTGTCATTCCGCGAGTTCAACGGGCTGCTGGTCTACTACACGCACCTCGTGTCCTACCGCTGCGCAATCCGCGAGGTGCGCATCGGCATCGACACCGCCGTTCCGAACCAGGTGTTGAAGATGCCGGGCTGCGACATGCGCGATCCCAGCGCGATCAGCGCTGGCATGCCGCTCTACATGAAGCTCGCGCCGGCAACGCAGTTCATCTCGGTGGAGCTGGCCTATCGCGACGGCAGCGTGTCGGAGATCAAGAGCTTCCGCAGCGCGAACCGCAGCAACAACTGAGGTGTCGAGCAGGCCGCGTCCGCCGCAACTATTCGCGGCGCATCCTGATGAATCGCTTGACGGCCTCAATCAAGGGCGCAGTCAGCGAGAAGAACGCGCCTATCGCGATCGAGCGCGGCGCAGCAGGAGCTCTCCTACTCCTCGTACGTATAGCCGTTCTGTTCGATGCGCACCGGCGCCAGCCCGGGCCTCCGCGGCGTGATCATGATCACGACGAAAAGCACGTTGATCAGGATCCAGACGCCGAGCAGTATGAGGATTGTCTGCACTGCAATTTCCTGAATGAGTCGGAATTGGCAGCAAGGCTAACGGCCATTCACAACTGCGGCAAATGAATCTTGCTTGCTGCACTGCACAGAAAGCTCAGCTGGTGGATGAGGACCCGGCCGTGAAACCCGATACCTCGCAGCATCCCCAGGGCTCCGCGGTAAAAGTGCGGTGTTGCATCGTCGGCGGCGGACCGGCGGGCATGATGCTCGGCTATCTCCTGGGGCGCGCCGGGATCGATGTCGTGGTGCTGGAGAAGCATGCGGATTTCTTCCGCGACTTCCGCGGCGACACCGTGCATCCCTCGACGCTTCAGGTGATGGACGAGCTCGGCCTGATCGACGGATTCCTGAAGTTGCCGCATCAGCGCTTGCAGAAGATGGACGGCCTGTTCGGCGGTACCCCCGTTCGCATCGCCGATCTCAGCCGCCTCCGCACCAAGTACCCCTTCATCGCCTTCATGCCGCAATGGGATTTCCTGAATTTCCTGCGCGAGGCCGGCCAGCGCTTCGCCTCGCTGAAGGTGATGATGAACACGGAGGCCGTCGATCTGATCCGCCACGGCGAGACCATCGCCGGCGTGCGGGCGAATACGCCGAACGGGATCGTGGACATCGAAGCCGATCTCACCATCGCCTGTGACGGCCGGCATTCGACCGTGCGTCAGCGTTCCGGTCTCGAGGTCGAGGAGATTGGCGCGCCAATGGACGTGCTGTGGTTCCGCGTCGGCCGCAAGGCGAACGAGACCGAGAACGTGTTCGCGCGCGTCGAGCCCGGCAAGATGATGATCACCTTCGACCGCGGCGACTATTGGCAATGCGCCTATGTCATCGCCAAGGGACAATACGACGCGGTGAAGGCGAGGGGATTGCAGGCGCTGCTCGACGACGTCGTTCGCATGGCGCCGATCCTGAAGAGCGGCATTGCCGATGTGAAGAGCTTCGACGATTTCAAGCTGCTCACCGTCGCGATCAACCGCCTGCCGCGCTGGACACGGCCGGGGCTACTTCTCATCGGCGATGCCGCGCATGCGATGTCGCCGGTCGGCGGCGTCGGCGTCAATCTCGCCGTGCAGGATGCGGTTGCGACCGCAAATCTGCTGGCGGACAAGCTGCAAAACGGCTGTCCGTCGGAGGACGAACTCGATGCCGTGCGCCGTCGCCGCGAATTCCCGGTGAAAATGACGCAGCGAATGCAGATGATCGTGCAGAACAACATCATCAGCGGCGCCTTGCAGGGCGGCGACCGGCCGCTGAAAGTGCCGCTGGTCGTGCGCCTCATCACCGCGCTGCCGTGGCTCCAGGGCATTCCGGCGCGCCTGCTCGCGCTCGGCGTCCGGCCCGAGCACGTGCGGTCGAAGGCTGCGCCGGCACGGTAGCGCAAGAACCCGGTAGGGATAACGCTGCGTTAAATCGCGCTCGGCGCGTTGCCTGCGTGCAACAGCGCAAACGGATTGAAGGCGCGCTGCTTGCCAATCCCACGTCTTAACTGTCTTGATTCAAATTTGAGTAAGAACTGCATGTGAGCGTGCACCCATCAAAGGACACGGGGTGTACCATGCGTAACAAATTGATTGCCGCCTTCGCCTGCACGACCGCTCTGGTTTCGACCGGCGCCGCTTCCGCCGCCGATCTCGGTGCGCGGCCCTACACAAAGGCGCCGGCCTATATGGAGTCGATGTTCAACTGGACCGGCTTCTATGTCGGCGGTCACATCGGTGGCGCATGGACCAACGAGCGTTGGAACAACACCGCGAACACAACGCCCTTTGGTGACCTCGCTCCGGGCGAGGGCTTTCGTCAGCGCGGCGCCGGCATCATGGGCGGCGCCCAGATTGGCTACAACTGGCAGGCCAACAACTACGTGTTCGGCATGGAAGGTACGATCTCCGGCCTCGACAACCACGGCTCGGGCAGGAACAACACGTTCGGCGTCGGCCTCGACGATGTGTTCTCCTGGCGCGCCAACGTGCTCGCGACCGTCGTCGGTCGTGCGGGCTTCGCCGTGCAGAACAATCTGTTCTATATCAAGGGCGGCTATGCCGGCGTGAACAACCGTCTCTCGGTGAGCGACACCGTTCCGAATCCGTCGACCGGCTCTGGCGGTCAGACCCATTGGGCCAACGGTTGGACCGTCGGCGCCGGCTGGGAATACGGCGTCACCCGCAACTGGATCGTCGGCCTCGAGTACAACTACGCAGCCTTCGCCAGCCAGACCTATCAACTTGGCGGCACCTCGGGCAATTACAGCTTCGATGCCAAGCCGCGCGACATCCAGTGGGCCGTCGTGCGCGCCAGCTACAAGTTCGACGCGCCGGTCATCGCCCGCTACTGAGTGCGTCAACGAACGACCAAGCAGCCATAAAAGACGATCACTGCCCAAATTTAAAAGCCCCGGCATTGTCCGGGGCTTCTTTTTTGTGTGCAGCGCTTTCGCGTACGGCCTACGCCATCACCGAGAACCCGCCATCGACGGGGATCGCGGTGCCGGTGACGAAGTTGGAAGCGGACGAGGCAAGGAACACGGTGATGCCGGCGAAGTCGTCGATGTCGCCCCACCGCCCCGCAGGCGTGCGTGCCAGCACCCGCTCATGCAATCCTGATACCTGCTGCCGCGCGCCGCGGGTCAGGTCGGTGTCGATCCAGCCCGGCAGGATGGCATTGACCTGGATGTTGTCGGGCGCCCATGCATTGGCGCAGGCGCGCGTGTACTGAACGATGCCACCCTTGCTCGCCGCATAGGCCGTTGCGAAGCTCGCGCCGAAGATCGACATCATCGAGCCGATGTTGATCACCTTGCCGTTGCCGGACGCCTTCAGCGCCGGGTAGGCCAGCTTCGAGCACAGGAAGGCGCTGGTGAGGTTGGTGTTGATCACCGTATTCCACTCGTCGAGCTCGAGCTCGTGCGGCGGCTTGCGGATGCTCATGCCGGCATTGTTGACGAGGATGTCGATGCGGCCGAGATCTCCGACGACACGTTCGACCATCGCTGCGATGGCCGCCTTGTCCGTGACGTCGGTGGCAACACTGATCGCCTTCACGCCGCGTTGACTGAGATCGGCGACGGCGGCGGCGGATTTGGTTTCGTTGCGTCCGACCACGGCGATGTTGGCGCCGGCATCTGCGAGGCCACGGGCCATGCCGAGCCCGATGCCGCCATTGCCTCCCGTGACGATCGCGACCTTGCCGCGGAGATCGAACCGACTGGTTGTCATGCTGCTATTCCCTGGTTTCTTCTATTGGTTGCTCTGCCAGATCAGCACCAGCCCGAAGCCGGCCATGGCTGCGCCATAGCCGGCCCATTGCAACTGGTTGACCATGAAGCTCGATCGCGGCCACGCGACGGTGCCCGTGCCCTGTCCGATCCAGAGCAGCCCGACGGCGAGGGCAAACAGGCCTGCTACAAGCAGAAATCTGCGCATGCATTCCTCCCCATTGGTCCGCTTCTGTCGGGACGCGACAAGCCGATTGCCGCGGCCCGAAAACTTGGCGGGAGACTAGCCGTAGCCGTGGTTGGGATACAATGGCTGCTGATGCAGGCCGCAGCGCGGATGCATGTCCATACGCAAGATCGCCGGAAAGCCAGCTTTGGATACGCCTACCAATGCTGAAAGCGGGCATCAGCCGCTGAAGCACCGCACAACGAAAAAGCCCCGGACGATGCCGGGGCTTTGACGTCTGAACTTGCGTTCGGATCAGTACTTCGCGACGACCGGACCGGTCCAGTTGAAGCGGTAGACCAGCGAGGTCGAGATCGTCTGGTTCCAGCTGTTGGCACGGATGCTGTTACCGATCGGAAGATTGCCCACGTCCGTCACGATGTCCGAGGTCTTGGCGTTGTAGAAGGCCGAACGATACTCGGTCTTCATGAACCAGCCGGGCGACTGGATGCCGAAGATGTTCAGGTTGTTCTCGACGCCACCGCCAACAAACCAACCGTTGCGGTTGTAGCTGCCCAGGTGGACACCAGCGGGAACGCCACCCAGCGTCATGAAGTTGGTCTGGCCGAAATGGGCGCCAGAGTAACCGCCGTTGACGTAGGAGAGAACGTTCGGGGCGACCAGCCAGCCGAGGCGAACACCAGCGGCCCAGGAGTCTTCCAGCTTCTGGTTGCCGGTGAGGCCAAGGGTCGGATCCTGAATGGTGGCACGGATGCTGCCGAACTGACCGTCAGCGAACACGCCGGCGACCCAGGTGCCGCTGAACTGCCAGTCGTAGCCGAGGCCGACCGTGCCGAACCAGCCCGAGCCACCCTGGCGCTGATCGATCGTCAGGGGAACTGCGCCGACCGTGGTCTGCACGCGCTGGTCAGAGGCCGAGAGGCCGCCGCCGGCGCCGCCGAAGATGTAGAAACCGGTCCAGCTGGCGACGGGAGCCGCCATCGGCGCCTTCACGTAGGGACGGGCGCCAAGGTCAGCGGCCGAGGCCGAACCGGTCATCGCGGCAACCGCAGTCAGTGCGAGCAAAATCTTCTTCATTTTAAAATCCCCAAGCTTTGGTCTGTCTGGCAGGCGCGAGCGCACTGAAGTCCGTGTGATCTGATGCCCCGGACTATAACTGCTTCTCTCCGAAATGCTGTTGCAGAGCAGGCACAGTCGCCGGGAAACGCTGCACGGCAGGGATTCTGAGTGTCGTTGTCGAAATATACAATAATCCTGCATTATCAATGTGTTACTAAGAATTTCGCCTATCTGTGTTTTGGTAACTTCTCGTTAGCAAATCCGGCTTTGTCCGAAATGGAGGCAATCCTGCATCAGCATGGCCCGGTGAGTCGTTGGCCGACTCGCGATGCGACGAGGCCGGGAATCAGCGAGTCGAGGTGGGGTAGGACGGTTGTCGTCCCCAAAACAAAAGAGCCCCGGGCTTCATGCCGGGGCTCTGGATGGGATACGACCGGGCGGCGCCTGCGGGATCAGACGTCCAGCAGGTCGTCATTGGCGAATTCGGCCTTGTCCGAGATGAACGCGAAGCGCGCTTCGGCCTTGGTGCCCATCAGGCGCTCCACCGAATCCGCCGTGGTGTCGCGGTCGTCGGCAAGCAGAACCACTTTCAGCATGGTCCGCTTGGCCGGATCCATGGTGGTTTCCTTGAGCTGCGCCGGCATCATTTCACCGAGGCCTTTGAAGCGATTGACCTCGACCTTGGCGTTGGCGTTGAACTCGCTCTTGATCAGCGCTGCCTTGTGCGCGTCATCGCGGGCGTAGACCGACTTCGTGCCGTTGGTCAGCTTGTAGAGCGGCGGCACAGCGAGGAAGAGGTGGCCTTCGTCGATCAGCCGCGGCATCTGCCGGTAGAAGAAGGTGATCAGCAGCGAAGCGATGTGGGCACCGTCGACATCGGCGTCGGTCATGATGATGATACGCTGATAGCGCAGATCCTCTTCGCGATACTGCGCGAGCATCCCGCAGCCGATCGCCTGCACGAGGTCGGCGAGCTGCGTGTTCGCCGTTAGCTTGTCCTTGCCGGCGGACGCGACGTTGAGGATCTTGCCGCGCAGCGGGAGTACGGCCTGGGTCTTGCGGTCGCGCGCCTGCTTGGCGCTGCCGCCGGCCGAGTCTCCCTCGACGATGAAGAGTTCCGAGCCGTCCAGACCGGCATCGCTGCAATCGGCGAGCTTGCCCGGGAGACGCAGCTTCTTGCCGGCGGTCTTGCGCGCGGTCTCTTTCTCCTGCCGGCGGCGCAGCCGTTCCTCGGCGCGATCGACCACGAAGTCGAGCAGCCTGTTGGCCTGGTTCGGATTGCCCGACAGCCAATGGTCGAACGGATCCTTCATCGCCTGTTCGACGATGCGCTGCGCTTCGGCGGTGGCGAGACGGTCCTTGGTCTGGCCCTGGAATTCAGGTTCGCGCACGAACACCGACAGCATCACGGCTGCACCCACCATCACGTCTTCAGACGTAATGGACGACGCGCGCTTGCCCTGGCCCACGCGTTCGGCGTGGTCCTTGAGGCCCCGCAGCAGCGCGCTGCGCAGGCCGGATTCGTGCGTGCCGCCGTCGGGCGTCGGCACGGTGTTGGTGTAGGAAGACAGAAAACCGTCGGCATCCGCGGTCCAGGCGACGGCCCATTCGCAGGCGCCATGGGCGCCGTTGCGGCCCGATTTGCCGGAGAAGATGTCGGGATGCACCAGCGTGTCGGCATGGATCGCGGCCGCCAGATAATCCTTGAGGCCACCGGGAAAGTGGAACGTCGCTTCCGCCGGCACGTCGTCGACGCCCTTGAGCAGTTCGGGCGCGCAATTCCAGCGGATCTCGACGCCGCCGAACAGATACGCCTTCGAACGCGTCATCTTGAACAGGCGCTGCGGTTTGAACGCGGCCTTCGCACCAAAGATGTCGGTGTCCGGCTTGAACCGCACGCGGGTTCCGCGGCGGTTGTTGATCTTGCCGAGATCCTCGAGCTTCCCCTTCGGGTGCCCGCGCTCGAACGTCATGCGATAGAGTTTCTGGCTGCGCGCGACCTCGACCTCGAGCAGCGAGGAGAGGGCGTTCACCACGGAAATACCGACGCCGTGCAGACCGCCCGAGGTCTCGTAGACCTTGGAGTCGAACTTGCCGCCCGAGTGCAGCGTGCACATGATGACTTCGAGCGCCGACTTCTTCGGGAATTTTGGATGCGGATCGATCGGGATGCCGCGGCCGTTGTCCGTGACGGTCAAAAAGCCGTCCGCGCTCAACTCGACTCCGATGAAGGTCGCGTGCCCTGCCAGCGCCTCGTCCATGGAGTTGTCGATGACTTCGGCGAAGAGGTGATGCAGCGCCTTCTCGTCGGTGCCGCCGATATACATGCCGGGCCGGCGGCGCACCGGTTCCAGGCCTTCGAGCACCTCGATGTCGGCCGCGGTGTAGTCGGCCTCGGCGCCGCTCGCGCGCGGGGCCGCCTTGGCGGGACGAGGCTTCGGCTCATCACCACCGAAAAAGTCGTCTTTTTCTTTTGGTTTCAACTGCTTGGACATATATCTTTATGCGTTTTGAGGGCCGCATGAGCGGCGAATCGGTTGGGCCGACTATGCCACTTCTGACCTGGAAAGGTTATCGCAGGGCGGGCCGGGCGGTGTGGTTGGGAGCCAATCCCGGCGATTTTACGCCGCAGCCCCATCAATTCCCGGCAATTTGACGGTCCGGTCCGGTCTGGACCGGACTTTGTGACTTGATGTCACACAAGTCCTTGGCTTACCAGTCCTTTTCATCGAGCAGCACCTTCGGGCAGGCGGAAAGGCAATTTTGAATGGAGCAGTTTGCGCACGCGCTGGCCGATTTCGTGCGCGCGCATCAGACGTGGGCAGCTCCCATCGTGTTCGTGCTCGCCTTCGGGGAGTCGCTCGCCTTCATCTCGCTGCTGATCCCGGCCTGGGGCGCGTTGGTCGCTATCGGCGCGCTGATCGGCGCGAGTGGCATCAGCTTCTATCCGGTCTGGATCGCCGGCGGCATCGGCGCGGCGCTGGGCGACTGGGTCTCCTACTGGTTCGGCTATCGCTACAAGGAGAAGGTTGCCCAGATGTGGCCGCTCTCGCGCTATCCGGAACTCCTGCCCAGGGGCGAGGCCTTCGTGCGCAGCTGGGGCGTGCCGAGCATCTTCATCGGCCGCTTCTTCGGCCCCTTGCGCGCCTCCGTGCCGCTTGCAGCCGGCATTTTCGAGATGCCCTATTGGAGCTTCCAGGCCGCCAATTTCGTCTCGGCGCTGATCTGGTCGGCGGCGCTCCTGCTGTTCGGCGACGTGATCGCGAAGTTCATGGAATGGATCTGGCGCGTGGTGTGACGTGCGAACCTTGACGCCAACCGCAACTGGCCCTATAGCCCCGCGCCATGATCAACGCCGCGACCATTTTGTTCGCCCGTCGCCGCCGCCGCTCTTTAGCGGTTTGGGCGGTCGATCGCGTTTGAGATCATCGTCTTTGCCGCTGGATCCGGTCCGCGGCATTCTCTCTCCTGTCAGCGCGATCTGATCCGGCGGCCCCCCGAAAGAGGCCAGCAGGAGACCAGGATGTACACGCCACCTTTTTTCAAGCAGGACCGCGCCGCGAGCCTGAAATTCGCCGACACGCGCGGCTTCGGCACCATCTGCGCCTTCGACGGCCGTAAACCGGTCGCCTCGCCGCTGCCGTTCTATTTGACCTATGCCGCCGATGGCACGCCGCAGGCCGCCTTTCACGTCGCCCGTCACAATCCGCTGCTAAAGCTGGCGGACGAGACGACCTGCTGGCTGCTCGCTGTCAACGGCCCCGATGCCTATGTGTCGCCGGACTGGTACGTCTCGCCGGATCAGGTGCCGACCTGGCTTTACCAGTCGGTGCATCTGAGCGGGACGGTGAGGCTCCTGTCGGATGACGAGCTGGCGGTGCAGATCGACACGCTCAGCGACAAGTTCGAGAACTGGCTGTTGCCGAAGAAGCCGTGGACCTCGGGCAAAATGACGGCGGGGCGGCTCGAGGGGCTGAAGAAGGGGATCGTGGGTCTGGTCATGACGGTTGAGGAGGTCGAAGGCAGCTTCAAGCTCAACCAGCACAAGTCCGATGCCGACTATACGGCCATCGCCAACGCGCTTGGCGCGCAAGCCCACGCCGACGCCAGGGAGATCGCGCAACTGATGCAGGACGTAAGGCCGGAGGCCTTCGCATCCGAAACCAACATGCTCGAAAGGAGCTCGCCATGAGTCTCGTTGACACCAAGAATGCCCCCAAGACCGGCGCTGCGACAAAGCCCGCGACTGTCTTCGTCGACGGCGGCTCCGGCACCACCGGCCTCGGCATCAACGAGCGGCTGAAGCTGCAGAGCGACGTTGTCGTGAAGACGATTGCCGACGACAAGCGCAAGGATCCCGCGGCCAAGAAGGCGCTGATGGAGGAGGTTGACCTCGTCATCCTCTGTCTGCCGGACGACGCCGCGAAGGAAACGGTTGCGCTCATCGACAGCATGGGGCCGTCGGGCCCGAAGGTGCTGGATGCCTCGACCGCGTACCGGGTCGCGCCCGACTGGGCCTATGGCTTTCCGGAACTGACGCCGGATCAGGCTGGCAAGATCAGGGCTGCGAAGAGGGTCTCCAATCCCGGCTGCTATCCGACCGGCGCGATCGCGCTGCTGCGACCGATCGTCGATGCCGGCCTGCTGCCTGCGGACTATCCCGTCACCGTCAATGCGGTGAGCGGCTATTCCGGCGGCGGCAAGTCGATGATCGCGAGCTTCGAGGACGGCAGTGCGCCGTCCTTCGAGCTCTACGGTCTCGGCTTCGAGCACAAACATCTGCCCGAGATGCAGCTCTATTCGAACCTGACGCGGCGGCCGATCTTCATCCCGTCGGTCGGCAATTACCGGCAGGGCATGCTGGTGTCCGTGCCGCTCCAGCTCGACACGCTGCCCGGCAAGCCCAGCGGCGCCGATCTCCAGGCCGCACTGGCAAAGCGTTACGCCGGCTCGAAATACGTCTCGGCGATGCCGCTGCAGAACGAGGCGACCAAGGGCGGCAAGCTCGAGCCGGAAGCGCTCAACGAGACCAACACGCTCGAGCTCTACGTCTTCGCCAGTGACAAATACCACCAGGCGGTGCTGGTCGCGCGGCTCGACAATCTCGGCAAGGGCGCGTCCGGCGCGGCCGTGCAAAACATGCGGCTGATGCTGGGTCTTGCTGACGAGTAGCCGATCGAGCGTTGCCGCGAAACCAGTCCGGTGGACGAAGCGACCCGGCAACCTTCTACCCCGCCAAGACGATCCAGCGACGCCTGAAAGGAACGTGTGATGAGTTCGAAGAGGATCGGCATTTTGGGCGCATCCGGCTACACCGGGGCCGATGCGGTGCGCCTGCTGGCGCGGCATCCGAATGCGGAAATCACGGCACTCACCGCCAACACCCATGCCGGCAAGGCGATGAGCGAGGTGTTTCCGCATTTCTTCATGTTGGATTTGCCCAAACTTGTGGAATGGGAAAAGGTCGACTGGACCAAACTCGACGCGGTGTTCTGCGGGCTGCCGCACGGCACCACGCAGCAGATCATCGCGGCCGTGCTGAAGGCCAACCCGAAGATCAAGGTCCTCGACATGTCCGCCGATTTCCGGCTGCGCGACAAGGAAACCTACGCGCAGTGGTACGGCCACGAACATCAGGCGCTCGAGCTGCAGGGCGAAGCCGTCTACGGCCTGACCGAATTCTATCGGGAGAAGATTACCGCGGCGCGGCTGGTCGCCTGTCCCGGCTGCTATCCGACGGCAGCGCTGTTGGCGCTGGTGCCGCTGGCGAAAGCAAAACTGATCGACGTCGATGATATCGTGATCGACGCCAAGTCAGGCGTCACCGGCGCCGGACGCGGCCTGAAGCAGAACACGCTGTTCAGCGAGGCGGGCGAGGGGATTTCGCCGTATTCGGTCGGCACGCACCGGCATGCGCCGGAGATCGAACAGGAGATCGGCGTCGCCGCCGGTTCCGCGGTGACGATCAATTTCACGCCGCATCTCATACCGATGTCGCGGGGCGAACTCTGCACGTCTTACGTCAAGCTCAACGGCGCGACGCCGGACGATTTACGGGCTGCCCTCGAGCAAGCCTACGCGAACGAGCCGTTCGTGCATGTCGTCGGGAAGGGCGTGCTGCCGCAAACCCAGAACGTACGCGGTTCGAACTACGTCCAGATCGGTGTCATCGCCGACCGGATCAAGAACCGTGCCATCGTGATTTCGGTGCTCGATAATCTGGTGAAGGGCTCGGCCGGTCAGGCGATCCAGAACATGAACCTGATGTTCGGATTCCCCGAGACCGCTGGATTGGAGCAGATCGCGCTGTTTCCCTGATCGGAGTGTTCGCCGTGGACGAAGCGACTCTGCAATTCTATCGGAGCAACGCCAAGTCCTATGCGGACTGGGCGAAGGCGCCCTCGACGCGGCTGCGGAGTTTTCTGGCCCTGCTGCCGTCCGGCGGCTCGATCCTCGAGCTCGGCTGTGGTGCCGGCAATCATTCGGCAGTGATGCTGGCCGAAGGTTTTTCGGTGCGCGCCACCGACGGCTCGCCTGAAATGGCCGAGATCGCATCGCAGCGGCTCGGTCATGCCGTCGAGGCGATGCGGTTCGACCAGGATCGATGCGACCTACGCCAGCGCAGGTCCATGGATCACGCTGTCCTCGGACAGGAACGTGATCCAGAGCTTTGACGAGACGCCGGCGAACATGCTGCATCTCGTCGTTCGCAAGGCCTGATTTTGGGCTACAAGGTCTGATCTCAAACCACCTTCAAGATCGCGGCGGCCTGCGCGATGAAGCGGACGGTGAAGGCGTAGGAGCAACATTCACTGCTCGTCATGGCCGGGCTTGTCCCGGCCATCCACGTCGCCGCAGTCGAGGAAGACTGTGGATGCCGGGGCCTTCGCCTGGCCGAAGCGACTTCAGCCGCACAGGCGAGACCAGCCCGGGCATGACGGCTGCGAGGGGCTTTCTCAGTACTTCGCGATGATCGGGCCGCCGAATTTGTAGTTGATGCGGGCGGTGATCAAATCGACGTCCTGGCCGATGCGGTCGGTGCGTGAGAACGTGCCGACCGGCGCCAGCGCGCCGTTGGAGGTGAGCGTGACGTCGTGGCGGCCCATGAACAGATGGTCGTATTCGAGGCCGACCGACCAGTTCGGGGCGAAGCCGTATTCGATGCCGACGCCGACCGTGCCGCCCCAGCGGGTATCGTCGGCACCGTCGAACTCGGCTCCGGCCAGACCGCCCGTTCCGATGCCGCGGTAGCGGTTGCGGGTGACGGCGGCGCCGCCCTTCACGTAAAGCAGTGCGCTATTCCAGGCGTAACCGACCTGGCCGGTGAACAGACCGAAAGCATCGACACGGGTGCGGTTCGCAACGCCGGCCACGGTGCTGGCGCTCCGGCCGGAGAGATCCGCCCAGTCGCCCTGCGCTTCGAGGCCGAACACGAAGGCGCTGCTCTGCCAACGATAGCCGATCTGGCCGCCGGCGACGGCGCTCGTCGCGTCATGGCAGCCTTCCGCAACGCCTGGCGCGAAACCAACCGTCTGGTCCCAGCAATTGCGCGACGAGCCATAGCCGCCGTTGGCGCCAATGTAGAAGCCGCTCCAATCATAGATCGCCGCGATCATCGGCGGCGCCTTGGTGTAGGGACGTGCGGCGAGATCGGCGGCACTGGCCTGGGTCGTGACGGCTGCGAGCGAGAGTCCGGCGAGCGCGGATGCAATCTTCCAATTCATGTCTGCCCCGAATCATCAATGAGATGGCCAAATATACCTGTGGATTGGCGATCCTTCGTCTCTCCCACGGATGGCATCCCTGTTTTTGTCGCGCTGTCATCCTTTGGCAACACCAGCAGCCGGGCAGGCTTTCGAGGATTTCACCCCTTTGTTGCAGGCGCTAAGCCATCGGAGATGCGATCAAACCACCTTGAAGATCGCGACGGCCAGCACGGCCTGCGCGATGAAGCCGACGGTGAAGGCCAGCGTGCGGAATACCGGGATCCCGAGCGCATAGACGATCAGATGCGCGACGCGCGACCAGAAATAGACGGCGCAGGCAAGCACCGTCCATTTCGAGGAATAGTCGATCGCGTTCAGGATCAGCACCAGCGGCGCGAACAGCACCAGGTTCTCGACGGCGTTGTCATGCGCGAACATCAGGCGGTTTGCCCATTCCGACTGCGGCTTGTCGGCGCGCGAGGGATTGGCCATCGCGCCACCGAGACCGCGTATCTGGCAGCGGTTGATGGTGTAGGGAATCCAGAGGATTCCGGTCAGGACCACCGTCAGTGTCAGCCAGAACAATTCACGCGTCATAACCCGGTCCCCTCATCAATTTCTGCCGCAGGGTGGAGCTTATACGAAAGCGCGGAAGATTCTGCTATGCGCGAACCCTGACATAGCTGCCGGGCGCGTCCTCGATCGGGGGAAACGCCTCGCTGCCGACCGTGCGGGCCGGGACTTCCTCGGGATCGAGTGCGCCCAGCCATTGCCGCCAGTCCGGCCACCACGAGCCCTTGTGCTCGACCGCGCCCTTCATCCACTCGGTGACGTTGCCGGACTTCACGTTGTCGTTGGTCCAGTACTGGTATTTGTTCGAGGCAGGCGGATTGACCACGCCGGCGATATGGCCCGAGCCGGACAGCACGTATTTCACCGGGCCGCCGAAGAACTGGGAGCCGTACAGCACCGATTCCGCCGGCGCGATATGGTCCTCGCGGGTCGCGAGATTGTAGATCGGCACCATGACCTTGGAGAGATCGAGCAAGGTGTTGTCCAGCACCAACGTGCCGGTCGAGAGCCGGTTCTCCAGATAGCAATTGCGCAGATAGTACGAATGGTTCGACGCCGTCATGCGCGTCGCGTCCGAATTCCAGTGCAGCAGGTCGAACGCGCTCGGCTGCTGGCCCTTGAGGTAATTGCTGACGACATAGGACCAGATCAAATCGTTGGAGCGCAACATGTTGAAGGCCATCGCCATCTTCGAGCCTTCGAGCACGCCCGCCGCCTTCATGTCCTGCTCGAGGGATGCGATCTGCTCCTCGTCGACGAAAACGAGCAGATCACCAGCATGGGTGAAGTCGACCTGTGCCGCGAAGAACGTCGCGGACGCCACGCGCTGGCGGCGCTTCTCGGCGAGCCAGGCCAGCGTGGTCGCGAGCATGGTGCCGCCGACGCAATAGCCGGCGGTGTGCACCTTCATCTCGCCGGTGACCTTCTCGATCACGTCCATCGCCGTGAGCGGGCCTTCCTTCATGTAGTCTTCCCAGCTCTTGGCACCGAGCCGTTTGTCGGGATTGACCCATGAGATCACGAACACGGTAATGCCCTGATCGACGCACCACTTGATGTAGGATTTTTCCGGCTTGAGATCGAGGATGTAGAATTTGTTGATCCAGGGCGGGATGATCAGGAGCGGCGTGCGCAGCACGTTCTCCGTCGTCGGCGCATACTGGATCAGCTGCATCATCTCGTTTTGGTAGATCACCTTGCCCGGCGTCGTCGCCATGTTCACGCCGACGACGAGATTATCCGGATCGGACTGACGGATCTTCAGCGTGCCCTTGCCGGCGGCGATGTCCTCGGCCAGCATCTTCAGCCCGCGCGCGAGATTTTCGCCGCTGCTGGCCACCGTCGCGCGCAGCACTTCCGGGTTGGTTAGCACGAAGTTCGAGGGCGACATCGCGTTGGTGACCTGCTGGACGTAGAACTCGGCCTTGCGGCGGGTCAGCGGATCGAGCCCCTCGGCGTCGCGCACAAGCTCCTGCGCAAATTTGGTCGTGAGCAGATAGAGCTGCATCAGGAAATCGAAGAATTGGTTCGACTTCCATTCCGGATCGGCAAAGCGCTTGTCGCGCGGCGAGGGCGCGATCGCGGGCGGGGCGTCCTGACCGGCCATGCGGCGCGCTGCCGAGCCCCAGAGATCGAGATAGTCCTTGGCGAGCTTGGTCTGGAGCGCGGAGGACCGCGACGAATCCGACAGCCAGTATTCGGCGACGGTGGTGAAGGTCTTGACGACTTCGGCAAGCTCCGCGGGAGGACGATCCTGCACCTCGCCGCTCTCCCGCGGCTTCAGGTACGCCGCGAGCGCCTTGCCGCCGCTTTCCATCGCCCGCGCGACATTCATCGCGAAGGCTTCCGCATCGAACTTCGTCTCGGGTTTGGGCGTATCGGTCGTGGCCATACTCATGAGCAGAACAGTAACGATTCATTCCGTATTCGTCACCGCGAAGCTCGCATGTTTGGCGTTAAACACTCTCGAAGATGTGTTGCAGTGCGACAAATTTTCTTGGTTCCGTCACAATCGAGCCGCACCGCTCGGCTTGGTGGACCCGGGGTTGTTTTCTCGCTCGCACCATCTGGGCAGCAATGGTTTGAGCTTGGGCGCGGACTTGGGTAAAGGTTGCCCGGGGCCGTGCTTTGGGACGGGTAGGGGATTTCCCTGGTGTTGGCGTTGAGGGACCTGCGAAAGTCGCGGTGGATCTGTGGTGTGCTGCTGGTGGCGGCGCTCGCCCTGGGTGGCTGCTCGAGCCAGCTTGCGGATATGACGCCCGCCGATGCGCAAGCGCATCCCAGGGAGGCCGGTAGCTATCTGCCGGTGCACGATCTGCCGCCGGATCGCGATCAGGCGGTCATGCCGCCGGACCAACGCGCCAAGATCGAGGCCGAGCTTGCTGCCGCGCGCGACCGCCAGGCGGTTGCCACCAAGGACGCGAAATAGGGCGCTGCAAGGTAATCTCTGGCGCCTCCGCCTCGCCGTGCTAAAAGAGCTTAGTTCAGCCGAGAGTCAGGGCGAACGACTTCAGTCGCCGTCGTCGATGATTGCTCTAAGTATTTGATCTTGAGTAATTTTCGCGAGGGAAGCGGGCGCCTTTCCGCATGGCCGTTTTGGCCTGTCGATTCTGTCCTGACCGGTTGCCCGGAGCCGAGAGAGCCATGGAAGAGTTTTACCGCATCCGCCGCCTTCCGCCTTACGTGTTCGAGCAGGTCAACCGGGCCAAGGCAGCCGCGCGGAACGCCGGCGCCGACATCATCGACCTCGGCATGGGCAATCCGGACCTGCCGGCGCCAGCGCATGTGCTGGAGAAGCTGAAGGAGACGCTGGGCAAGCCGCGCACCGACCGCTACTCGGCCTCCCGCGGCATCCCCGGGCTGCGCCGGGCCCAGGCCGGCTACTACGCCCGCCGTTTCGGCGTGAAACTCAATCCCGACACCCAGGTGGTGGCGACGCTCGGCTCCAAAGAGGGGTTTGCCAACGTGGCGCAGGCGATCACCGCGCCCGGCGACGTCATCCTTTGTCCCAATCCGAGCTACCCGATTCACGCCTTCGGCTTCTTGATGGCGGGGGGCGTGATCCGCTCGGTGCCGTCGGAGCCGACGCCGCAATTCTTCGAGGCGGCCGAGCGGGCGATCGTGCATTCGATCCCAAAGCCGCTGGCGCTCGTCGTCTGCTATCCTTCGAACCCGACCGCCTATGTCGCGAGCCTCGACTTCTACAAGGACCTGGTCGCGTTCGCGAAGAAGCACGAGATCCTGATCCTGTCCGATCTCGCTTATGCCGAGGTTTATTTCGACGAAAGCAACCCGCCGCCCTCGGTGCTCCAGGTGCCGGGCGCGATGGACGTCGCCGTCGAGTTCACCTCGATGTCGAAGACCTATTCGATGGCTGGCTGGCGCATGGGCTTCGCGGTCGGCAACGAGCGCGTGATTGCGGCACTCGGCCGCGTCAAATCCTATCTCGACTACGGTGCGTTCACGCCGATCCAGGTCGCAGCGACCGCCGCGCTGAACGGACCGGACGATTGCATCAAGGAGATGCGCGACACCTACCGCAAGCGGCGCGACGCGCTGGTGGAATCCTTCGGCCGTGCCGGCTGGGAGATTCCGCCGCCGGAAGCGTCGATGTTCGCCTGGGTACCGCTGCCGGAAGCCTTCCGCAGCGTCGGCAGCATGCAGTTCGCGACCCTGATGGTGGAGAAATCCGGTGTCGCGGTCTCGCCGGGCGTCGGCTTCGGCGAACATGGTGAAGGATATGTCCGCATCGCCATGGTGGAAAACGAGCAACGGATCAGGCAGGCCGCGCGCGGCGTGCGCCGCTTCCTTGAAAGCGGCATCGAAACGTTGCACAACGTCGTTCCGCTCGCCACTCGGCGTTAAGTTCTCTTCCGCAGGCTTTCCAAGGCATCATGGTTGCACCCCTGAAAGTGGGCATAGCGGGGCTCGGCACCGTGGGCGCCGAAGTTGTTCGTCTGATCGAAACGCAGGCGCGCGTGCTTGCCGGCCGCAGCGGCCGCGGCATTCGCGTCGTCGCCGTCACCGCCCGCTCGAAGGCCAAGAAGCGCGCCGTCGATCTGCGCGGCATCGAATGGGTCAAGGATCCGCTTGCCCTCGCCACGCATCCCGGCATCGACTGCTTCGTCGAGCTGATGGGTGGCTCCGGCGATCCCGCCCTGTCGGCGGTCGAGGCCGCGCTCGGTGCCGGCAAATCCGTCGTCACCGCCAACAAGGCGTTGCTGGCAAAGCACGGCCTCAAGCTGGCCAAGGCCGCCGAAAAGCACGGCGGCGCGCTGAATTTCGAGGCAGCCGTCGGCGCTGCGATCCCTGTCATCAAGACGTTACGCGAAGGTCTCGCCGGAACCGGCATCAACCGGGTCTACGGCATCCTCAACGGCACCTGCAATTACATCCTGACCCGGATGGAGCTGGAGGGCCTGTCCTTCGCCGAGTGCCTGAAGGACGCGCAACGGCTCGGCTATGCCGAGGCCAATCCGTCATTCGACGTCGACGGCCACGATACCGCGCAAAAGCTCGCCATTCTCGCCAGCCTCGCTTTCGGCACGAAAGTTGCTCAAAGCGCGGTGTATGTCGAAGGTATCTCCTCCATCGCGCCGGAAGATCTCCGTGCCGCTGACGATCTCGGTTACCGGCTCAAGCTCCTCGGCGTCGCCGTTCGTACCGCCAAGGGCATCGAGCAGCGCGTGCATCCGACCATGGTTCCGAAATCCTCATCGATCGCACAGGTGATGGGTGTCACCAATGCGGTCACGATCGATGGCGAGGGCATCCCGCCGATCACGCTGGTGGGCCCCGGTGCCGGCGGCGCTGCGACCGCATCCGCCGTCGTCGCCGACATCGCCGACGTCGCGCGCGGCATTCGCGCCAATCCGTTCGGCCGGCCGATTTCGCAGCTGCGCGATACCAAGAAGGCGCCGATGGAGCGCCACGAGGGCGGCTACTACATCCGCCTTCTGGCACGCGATTTCCCGGGTACCGCGGCTGCGATCGCGACGCGGCTCGCGGAACAGAAGATTTCGATCGAGTCGATCGTGCAGCGCCATCCCAATGGCGGCGCTGCGCCCGCAGACGGCAAGGCGGTCCCGGTGCCCGTCATCCTCATCACCTATGCCACGCACGAGGACGCCGTGCGCCGCGCGCTCGCGGCCGTGCAGAAGGACAAGGTGATCAGCGGACGGCCGCAGGTCATCAGGATCGAGAAGAACTGAGCATGACCCGGAAAAGTGTGAAGCGGTTTTCCGGAAAGGTCATGCTCCAAGAATAAGACACGGTTCGAACGAACTGTGGGTGTTACGAGTTGATGCGGGCGGAGATGTCCGTCCAAAACTGTTTCGAAGGAGTGAGCCGATGTCGACCCATATTTCAGTCCCGCCGCATGCATTGCTCGAGCGCATTCTCACGCTGGAGATCGTGCGTGTGACGGAGCGGGCGGCGGTGTCTTCGGCGCGTCTGCGCGGGCACGGCAACGAGAAGGCGGCCGATCAGGCCGCGGTGGACGCGATGCGGCGCGAGCTCAACAAGCTCCCGATCGAGGGCACCATCGTCATCGGCGAGGGCGAGCGCGACGAGGCGCCGATGCTCTTCATCGGCGAGAAGGTCGGCATGAACGCCGGCCCGCAGGTCGACATCGCGGTCGATCCGCTCGAAGGCACCACGCTGTGCGCCAAGAACATGCCGGGCTCGATCGCCACCATGGCGATGGCCGACGGCGGCACGCTGTTGCACGCCCCCGACGTCTACATGCAGAAGCTCGCGATCGGTCCCGGCTACGACAAGGGCGTCGTCGAGCTCGATGCGACACCAGCCGAAAACGTCCACCGCCTCGCCAAGGCCAAGGGCGTCAAGCCTGACGGCATCACCGTTCTCGTGCTCGACCGTCCGCGCCATGCCAGCATCATCGAGAGCGTGCGCTCGACCGGCGCCGCCGTGCGCCTCATCACCGACGGCGACGTCGCCGGCGTGATCCACTGCGCCGACCCCGACAATACCGGCGTCGACATGTATCTCGGCACCGGCGGCGCACCCGAAGGCGTGCTCGCAGCCGTTGCGCTGCGCTGCATCGGCGGCCAGATGCAGTGCCGTCTCATCCTCGACTCCGACGAGAAGCGCGAGCGCGCGGCCAAGATGGGCGTCAATGATCCCAAGATGATCTACGGCATCGAGGACATGGCGCGCGGTGACTGCCTGTTCGCGGCCACCGGTGTCACCACGGGCTCACTGCTGTCAGGCGTCAAATTCCGCAAGGACGGGGTGATCGAGACCGAGACGGTGGTGATGCGTTCCGTCACCGGCACCGTGCGCTACATCAAGGCCGAGCACCGCGAGCTGGCGAAATTCCACCTGGACTAAGTCCGCGACCGTCCCGCGTGCGATCGTTCGGCCAGTTCAGCCGGACGTCGCCGTGTATGGCACCTCGATGGACCTGATCCATCGCGTGTCCGCTAAGGCCTGCGCGGTGCGGCCGGCATGAACATGAACGCGTCGCACAAGGTCAGAGCGAGTTGGAGCACCTCTTGAAGCTGGCCAACTTCCTCAGCCCAAGGCTGCAAAAAAGACCTGGCTGACGCAATGTCTCCGCTCGCGAGCGCGCGGCGCGCGTTCGTGTCCGCCTCGGCATAGGCGTCGGTCGCGAGCATTTTGGACAGCTCCTGCGACACGCCGCCATCGAGGCTCTCCAGGCGAGTTTCGGAAACGTAGTGATCTGGCCGCAGCTCTATCAGGTTTTCTGACTTCGTCAGATCGAATAGCCCGACCTTGCCCAGCATGACCAGAAGCGGGTGATCTCGGGCGAGAGATGACGGAATGATCTGGTAGGTCTTCAACCTTCCAGCTCGGTCTTGAAGAGAAAAGAACGAAATGACTGGCCCGATCCGAAAGCGCGAATTGCGGTGGAGCACCGCAACGTGATGATCGACCTCGGAGTCGGCTTCGAACACGGCACCGCTCTTGGGCCCGGCCTCAATGCCGTTTGCGATCAGGTAGGATGAAAGGCCGGCAACTCGGGCTGTGACGGTGCGTTCATCTAGCCCGTCTACCTCAAATTCGATCTCGCGTCCGATGAATGCGGATAGTCCTTTCGTGTAAGCCCCAATCGTCTTGCCGCTCACGAAGTGAACAATCTCGATCCATAGGCTGTATGGATGATTCGGAAACGGATCGAACGATCGGCGTGACTGCTCTAGCCACTGTTCGGGAGAGCGTCCGAATTGTCCGTTCCAGGCTATGCCCAGACAGCCAGGCTGGGCCTCAATCAAGCTACCGACGACGGCAGTGACGATGCGGGTGCTTTCTATCACCCTGGGCTTCGCGGTTTCCGCCCCCTTCGCAGCAGAGCCCGTCATCGAGACGACCAGGTGCGCACGGTGCTTCCCCAGTGCCTGCGATGCCTCCGGCCATCCGAGGAGGCCTGTTGCCACGCCGATTGATTGATCGGCGTTGGCGCGCGCATCAAAAGGACTCCCGCCAGATGATCGCCGATGCGGATCAGGAGCAGATCGTCGGCTTCCGCATGTGCTGCGGCTGTGCTGATGTCCCAATGCAAGCCTGGATGACGGTCGCGTAGCGTCTCGATGAGGACCTTCTTTTCTGGAAGGCCGGCGCTCTCTAACAAGACAAATGCAACAGGGTTGGTCATGACAAATCCGCTGCACTCCGACTGGTTGAGGCCCGTCACCTTGTTCATCTTGCGCGTGTCTGGTGTGGCGGACTAGCGCTGTTGTTGCATGGAAAGGATCATGCTTTAAAGCCCTTCATCTGAGACGAAGCCACCCGGAGCGCGGGCTATCCGCGAAGCCAAGCATGACCACAACATCCGACCTCACCGCCGTCAAAGCCCTGGTGTTCGACGTGTTCGGCACCGTCGTCGACTGGCGCACCAGCCTGATCACGGACTTCATGTGGTGGGCGAAGGGCCGCGGGATCTCCGCCGACTGGACCGCCTTGGTCGACGGCTGGCGCGGCATGTACATGGCCTCGATGGATGACGTGCGCAAACATCCCGAGCGCGGCTATGTCATGTTAGATGATCTGCATCGCCGCTCGCTGGAAAAGCTGGTCGCGCAATTTTCGATTTCAGGCCTGACCGAAGCCGATCTCGATCACCTCACCAAGGGTTGGCACCGCCTGAACCCTTGGCCCGACAGCGTCGCGGGCCTGACGCGGCTGAAGACGAAATTCGTGATCTCGCCGCTGTCGAACGGCAATGTCGCGCTGCTCACCAACATGGCGAAGTTCGCAGGGCTTCCCTGGGACCTCATCATGTCGGCCGAGCTGTTCGAGCACTACAAGCCCGATCCCGAAACCTATCTCGGCGCCGCGCGCCTGCTGTGCCTCAAGCCGGAAGAGGTGATGATGGTCGCAGCCCATAACGGCGACCTTGCCGCCGCGCAGAAGAACGGGCTGAAGACGGCCTTCGTGGCGCGGCCGACCGAATACGGTCCGCTTCAGAAAGTCGATTTCGAGGCCACCGGCAATTGGGACATCGTCGCCAAGGATTTTGGCGGAATCGCCGACAAGCTCGGGTGCTAGGCCGGCCGCGACGTTGGCCCTCCACCTTGCGGCGGCGTTCCCGTCGCGCTGTGCTTCTTGTTGGTCCTTGCCGCCTGCCAGACCTCGATGAGCAACGCGGGGACAATGCTGTGCGCGGGGCAACGATTCCACGCATCGGCAAAGAATGCGAATCCCGGGTCGGAGGCACGTTGCTGGCGGGCGCCTTCGACTGCTAGCAGCACCAACGTCCGTGACCGCAGCCGGATCAAACCAACGCAGTCTCCATCGCGCACTTCGCGGATCACGCGTGCGGGCGCGCGCAGCGTGCGAAGCAGTGCATCCTGCGGTTCGATCTTCGCCAGATTGTCGCCGCGAAGCACCAGCTCGCGCATCAGATCGATCGACTTTACGATGTTGTCCATCGCAAGCGCAGTTGCATGCGCGCAAGCCATGTCGCCGCGCGAGGCTGCCTCAATTCGATCGAGCGCAGCCTTCAACGCGCCGCTGCGCCTGATCCAGTATGCACGCAGCGGCCAGGCCGACAGCCAGGCCTGCAACGTGCGCGCGGCGGCGTAGGACTCCTCGCTAGCAACATAGTCGGCGAAGAAGAGCCGGCCTATCGCTTGCTGAACAGCGACGCCCATGCTGCGATGTGCGTGCCCGTCGCGGATGTAATTGCCGAGTTCGGCGATCTCCGGCGCGATCCGCTGCAACAGCGGCTTGACATCCGAAAGTGCGGATTCGAGCGCCGCCTGATGCGCCGCGCGGAATGCATCGCGCCGGTCGCGAAACGCCGGCCAGATGTCACCATCACGTGTGCGGAAAACCGCGAGCTTTGCCGCGATCGAGCGATTGAACAGACCGCCGCGGCCGGACAGCGAGCGCGCGACCACGCCCGCATCGTTGACGCGGAGCAGTTCGTCCGGATCGCGCACGAGGGCAAGACGAACGAGGCCCGGAATGGTGATGATGAGGGCCATGACTAGCCTCGCAGCACATTCCAGGGGGCAAAAGCGTTGTTGACGCCCTCGAGCGCCGCGCCGAGCTGCGGCACATGCCGCAGCAGGACCGATTTCATTCCGTTGTGGTTGATCCAGTCCAGACCGAAGTCGGTGTAAACTTCCGGCCGGTAGTCGTCGGTGAAAAAGCGGTCGCTCTTGAGACGCCGCGATGCCATCAGGATGAAGATGCGGAAAGCGGTATCGCTGAAGCCAAAGCCGTCCGGCAGGTCCTCGGCTAACAGCCCCACCATCAGATCAACGCGGTCGACGTCGCCCTTGTAGATCGTGCGCATCTTCTTGGCGGCACCGGGGATGCTGGTGATTTCCTCGAATGTCTTGACGCGCTTCTTGCCGACCAGCTCGCGGAAACGATTGTAGCGCGGCACGCCGCGCTCGCGATCACGCATGATATCGATCGCGGCCACGTCCAGCAGCGGCTGGCCGTCTTTCGTGAACTGGCGCAGGAAGTTGGGATAATTGTGGAGGCGAATGGCGCCGGGATGAGCGGTGCCGAAGGAGTACATCAGGTTGGCGAAGCCGTGAGACTGCATGAACTCGCGGGAGACGCGCCCCTGCATGTTGACCAAGTCGCAAGATTTTGGCTCTGTGGTATCGAGCCGCCGCACATCCATCTTGTCCGGGAGCAACGGGTGCAGGCGGTAGACAGCGGTGAATTCCTCGGTCATCGCGTAGGGCGCGCTGTGCTGGTCCGTCGGAGAGCCGATGATGCCATAGGCGGCCTCGCTGTTCTTGCCGAGCACTGCGCGCAGCACCCGGTATGGTATCCCCGACCAGTTGGCGTGCATGCTGAAATCCAGCGCAGGATGGTCGAGGATGCCTGGCGTCCATTCGACGGTGTGGATCTTGGCGATCAGGGCCGCGTTGATCAGGCGCGCACGCTGGAATAGTTCTTCGTCATTCCAGGCCGGATACCGGGTCTTCAAGCCATCGCAGATGAAATTGTGCTCACGCGCGAAGAGATTGTGGAGCAGGCTGAGCCCGACCCACCAATTGTCATTGAAGCCGGTGAGATCGGCACCCGGATGGACTGGATCGGCTGGGAGCATCCCATCATCGCCGACCCTGATCTTCCCATCGACCCCGGATCGGATCTGCATCTGCCTCGCGCGATCGCTGCCGTAGATCTGCCCGGCGTCCCACCAGTGCGAGTTGAAATTGCGAAATGTCGGTGTGGCGCCGAGCCATGACTCACGCGATGTCTCGTCGCAAACCGTGCGACGAATCTTCATGCAGTCGTCGAGCCGCTCCTTCTTGGGCCATTGGTCGCCCGCTTTCAGCGGGATCTTGAACTCGTTTCCCGGCTCGGGCACCCCATGGCTGAACCAATTATGCGTTTCGAACTGAATCCAGGCGGCGGCCAGCAGATTGAGGCTGGTCGCGGGAATAAATTGGTCCCGCGCCAGCAATTCCGTCGAAATTTCGCGCGGACTGGGTTCGAGCAGATCGTCTACGCCGTCCGGCACGCATTCCGGCAGCGGGAAATTGCGTCCGAACCGGGCGCCCGCCATGCCCATGCGCGGATGGTCGAGGCTGTTGAACGAGCCGTCAGCGGAACGCCACCGGTCATTGCCGGTGCTCCAGCCAGGCGACGTCGCGCCATAGCCGGTATGGTGGAGGTTGTGCTCGCGCAGCCGGTCGCGGAACACCGAAAGATTGGCAGCTCCGAGCAGGGTCGGCAGGTGGTCCCATCTGACAAGGAAGTTGATGGCCCGATAGACAACATCCAGGACCGCCTGGAGCAGGTCACGATGGAAGGCAAAACCATCGTTCTCGCGGGACATTGACGCTCCCAAACTCGATGGCGTGAAATAAACTCAATTTGCAACTAGTAAATGCAGTTCAATAGCACCAAAATAGCCGTTTGCCAACGCGGCTTTCCGGCGGTTGCGGTCGCCCGGGCATGCAATTTTCCCTGTCGACCAAAGGTTTGCTCGGATAGGATAACGTACAGCACGTGGGTGCATCGGGCGACCCGGCTGAATTTGCGTGAGCGCGGCGAAGCTGCGCGACAAAGCGCTTCAATCTCGTGAGAACCAGGCCGGCACCGGCGCCGGCAAGACCGAAAAGCCATCCTAAGTTGCGTGTTTCGCCGTCAAGGGGGTGACGCAGATGGGCAATATGGTTCGCAATTACGACGGCGGGATCACAAGCTCGCCCGCGCAATTGGTGTCACCGCGCTCCGTTGACGAGATTCAATCGATCCTCAGGGATGCCGACCGCTACCCAAGCCCTGTTCGGGCGATGGGCAGCTATCATTCCTTGACGCCTTGCGCGTCCTCCGACGGGACGATCATCGACATGTCCGGGATGAGCCGCATCCACAAGATCGATCCACACAGCATGACGTTCACGGCCGAGGCCGGTCTCCAGTTCATTGCTGCATCGCGGCTATTGCGGGCGATGAACCTCCAGTTTCTGACCAATATCGAGATCGGGAACATGACGCTCGGTGCGGCGGCCTGCTGCCACACCAAGGACGGCCTGGACGGCGGCGAGTTCGGACAGGTCGGCTCGTACATCACAGCGATGAAATGGGTGACGCCCAGCGGCGGGCTGGCGGAAGCATCGGAGGAGAAGGACCCGCATCTGATGTACCTGATGCGCTCCAGTTACGGCCTGTGCGGCGTCATCTACGAGGTGACGTTTCGCATCAAGCCGCTGGAAGCGATCCACTTCAGATATTTGCCGCGCCGGATCGGCGAACTGACCGAGAAGGAAGTGGACGGGATCATCGATGCGTCGCGAGGCCTGATCTGTTGGACGGTCGGACGAAAGGCGTACTTCCAGACGCGACGTCTCATCGACAGGATTGGACCGTTGGGATCGCTGTTCGCCGCCAGCCGCCGTAACCTCTGGAATTTTGCGGAAGCCCGCGTCGGCAGATTCATCGACAGTAGCATCCCGACCAAGCCTCTCAGGGATGCGTTGCTCGACACGTGGTTCATTGGCAACCGGCTGTTGATGTCGTTCTTGCACCTGATCGGCGGAGCGACCTTATACAATCCCGACAAGACGATCGACTACAGCAATACGCGGCCGTCGGCGCGATATGCGTTTACGTTCTGGGCATTTCCGCGCTCTGAATGGCTGCATGTGCTGCGCGATTACGTGGACTTCAGCGAAAAATATTTCAAGGACCATGACTTCCGCTGCAACATGGCGCTCGGCTCCTATTTCATCCGGAAGGATGAGCACTCGTTGCTGTCCTACTCGCATGACGGAGACGTGTTTTCGGTCGACCCCATCCACGCTTATACGGACCGGCCGGCTTGGGACGGGTTTTTGAAGGCGTTCAATGAATTTGCGAGCAAGAGGGGCGGCATTCCCCTGTTGAACCAGAGTCCATTCATCACCAGGGACCACGTCGAGGCAGCGTACGGGACAAGATGGATCGACTTCTCGGCGCATGTGAGAAGGGAAGATCCGCGAGGACGAATGCTGAATCCGTTCTTTGCCGATCTGCTGAGTCCGT
This sequence comes from Bradyrhizobium sp. WSM4874, assembly GCF_055811835.1. NCBI lineage: Bacteria > Pseudomonadati > Pseudomonadota > Alphaproteobacteria > Hyphomicrobiales > Nitrobacteraceae > Bradyrhizobium > Bradyrhizobium sp. WSM4874. The sequence continues at coordinate 63,428 of NZ_JBVVPR010000004.1, read as the reverse complement.
GAGGATCGGGCTCGCGATTGAGGCAGCGGGATTGACCAATTACTCGCGTAACGTGTCGTGGACTTCTACCGAGGCAATGGCCAATCTGCGTCACGCTTTCGAAGAGGCAGCGGAGCCAACTCGAGCCGTGACGTCGAACCGGGCAACATGCTTCAGAATTCCGGGATGAGTGATGGATGACCCTCACGACAGAGCAACCGAACGCCGCCAGCTGACAGTTCTGTTCTGCGACGTGGTCGACTCAACAGGCCTGTCCGAGCGCTGTGACATAGAGGATTTGCGAGAGATCCTGCTGGAATTCCAGGCGATAAGCTCGCAATGCATCACTAATGCCGGGGGCAGCGTCGTCAATTATATCGGCGACGGCATTCGTGCGGAATTCGGCTATCCGCTCGCATCGGAGAACGAAGCCGAGAGCGCGGTCCGTGCCGGCCTGGTGTTGTTGCGGGCACTCCACGAACTGAGTGAGCGCGCCATTGCGGAGATCCAGGAACCGCTGCGCGTTCGGATCGGGGTCCATACGGGCGTAGCGGTGATCGGCAAGGCGAGGCTGGGTCACGTGCACGATGCAACCGAGATCGTCGGCGATACGCCCAACATTGCATTCCGGTTGCTGGAGATGGGCGAGCCCAATTCGCTGGTGATCAGCGGTGAGACCAGGCGTCTCCTCCGCGGCAAATTCGCCCTGCAATCGCTCGGTATGTGTTCGCTCAAGGGACTGTCGCGAAAAGTCGAGGTCTTTCTCGTCGAGGGCGAGGCGTTGGAAGATGGCGCTGGCCATCGTGCACGCCGTCGCAATGCCTCGCCCCTGGTGGGCAGGGTCGCTGAAATGGGGCAGCTGCTGCAAGCGTGGGAGCTGGCGCGGACCGGGCAGGGGCGTACGGTGGAGATCACTGGGGAGTCCGGGATCGGAAAATCGCGCCTGGCATTGGAGCTGATCGAAAGGGCCGCGCTGCCCGACGACCTGATTCTGGCGATCCAAGCTTCCGCCCCGCATCAGAGCACGCCGCTTTACCCGATCATCAGGGCACTCGAGCAGCGCATCGGCATCGGCAGGGATGGAGACGCCGACGCGAATTCAGCGCGTCTGCGTGATTTCGTGGCCGCGACGTCCGGCGGCGACGAGGAGCAGTTGACGCTGATCGGCCAGATGCTCGGCTTGGCGGTGCCGGCGGCGTCAGGCGCGATCATTCCCGACGCGCAGGAGCAGCGTCGAAAGACGCGTGATGCGGCGGTGCGGCTGTTGATCTCGCAAACGCGCGGCGAAGCCAGCCTGATCCTGATTGAGGATTTTCACTGGGCCGATCCATCGACAATCGAGATCGTCGAGCGAATTGCCGGCCAGATCGGCGGTACGCGGAATCTCCTAGTGTTCACCAGCCGGGCATCCGTGCTTGGTGACGTGTCGCCGACGATCCTGCGTATAGTGCTTCAGCGCCTCGACGATGAGCACTGCCGCCATCTTGCCGGATCGGTCGTGCGCGACAAACAGCTATCAAGTCAGCTGATCCAGCAGATTGTGGCGCGATCGGACGGTGTGCCGCTGTTCGTGGAGGAGCTGGCGGCGGCGGCCCTCGAAACGGGCCAGGTCGATCCGGGCGTCCGAACGGCTGGCGCCGGCGGACCTTCAGAAGTGCCGTCGGCGCTCTACGACTCTCTGATGCTGCGTCTCGAGCGCCTCGGCAATGCCAAGGCCGTCGCGCAGCTCGCGTCGGTGATTGGCCGAAGCTTTCCGCATCGGCTTCTTGCTGCCGTCGCCGGCGAGCTTCAAGATAGCCTCGAACCGGCTCTCGAGCGGCTGCGAGCGTCTGGGCTGATAGGATTTGAACGCAACGACGACGAAAAGGTCTACTCCTTCAAGCATGCGCTGGTCCGGGACGTTGCCTATTATTCGCTTCTCAAACGGCAGAGACGAGAGATTCACGACCGCGTGGCTGCGGAGATCGAGCTCCATCTGCCGGAGGTTGCCATCACCGAACCCGGCTATCTTGCGCAGCACCTGTCCGAGGCCGGGCGCACCTCCCGCGCGGCACAGATGCGGCTCAAGGCGGCCCAGCAGGCAGCACAACGTTCGGCTAATCTGGAAGCGGTCGCCGAGCTCAACATGGCGCTGGAGGAGATCAGGAAGCTTCCGGCGGGACTTGAACGGGACAATCTGGAGCTGAACGCCCAGATCGCGCTGATCGGGCCCACGATCGCGCTGCAGGGATTCGGCGCCGATGCGGTCGCTGACGTCAGCAGCCGCGCCATCGAGCTCTGCCGTGCCCTCGACAACGATCCGCGCATCTTTCCGGCGCTGTATGCAAGATGGTCTTATTTGCGTGTTGCAAGCAACGTGCGGGAGGCCGGCACGCTGGCGCGGGATTTTCTGACGCTCGCCGAGCAAAAGGGAACGAGGGCCGATCGGATGGTGGGCCACCGGCTGCTCGGCACGTCGCTGCTCGACGGGGAGACCGAGCAGGCGTGCGTCCATCTCGATCGGGCCGCCAAGCTCTACGATGCTGCCGCCGACCGAGCGACGGCCGTGACATACGGCACCGACGTGCAGATCACGAGCCTGTCCAACCTGTGCATCTGCTACTGGCTGGTGGGCCGAGTTGCCGACGCGGTCACGCACGGCCGAGAGGCACTTCGACACGCGCAGCAATTGTCGCATGCCCATACCCTCGGTTACGCCTATGCCCATGCCTGCATGCTCTACACGCTGGAGCGGGACGTGCAGACGGTGCGGGAGCTCGCCCAGCGGACGCTCGATGGGGCGATCAGACGGGAGCTGCCGCTCTGGGTCTCGGTGGCACGGACATTTCTCGGTTGGGCTGACGTTGAAAGCGGCCGCCTCACGGAAGGCATCGATCTGCTTGAGAAGCAGCGCGATTTCCTGCAGACGGCGCACCTCGTCTATTGGCTGCCCACTTATCTCTGCTGGTTGGCAGAGGCCTATGTCCGCGCCGACCATCTGGCGGACGCACGGCGTTGTCTCGATCAGGCGCGCAACGTCTTCGGGCGGGGCGGCAACTACTGGTATGAGGCTGAATGCCTGCGTATCGAAGGGCGATTTGCCGCACATGCGCAGATCAACGACACTTCGCTGGCCGAGCGGAACTTCGAGCTGGCGCTCGCGCTTGCCAAGCGTCGTGGCCAGCACGGATTTGGCCTGCGTGCCGCGGAGGGTCTTGCGCGCCTGCTCGCCGCCAAAGGAGAGACCGAGCGCGCCCGGACGCTCCTGCATCACGAACTGCAATTTTTTGTCGGTCAGCCGGACGGTGGTGATCGTCCGGAGGCCAGCAGGCTGTTGCGCTACCTCCAGGAGCGGTCGCGCTGATAGCTCAGACCCGGGGTCGATCAGGACATCGGCCGGCGAGACGGTCGGCATCGGCGATATCGCCGCCGCGCAGAAGATCGGGTTGACGGCCTTCGTGGCGCGGCCGACCGAATACGGTCCGCTCCAGAAAGTCGATTTCGAGGCCACGGGCAATTGGGACATCGTCGCCAAGGATTTTGGCGGAATCGCCGTCAAGCTCGGGTGCTAGGCAGCCTTTCTACGGTTTGACATCCCTCAAGAGAGCGCCTTTCATATCGACTATGTCGATGTGAGGCCGCTCCCTTGGATACCGAGCTTGCGCGTACATTCCTGACGGTGGTCGCGACGGGCAATTTCATTACGGCCGCCGAGCGGCTTCACGTCAGTCAGTCCACCGTCAGCACCCGGATCCAGAGCCTCGAAGAACTGCTCGGCTGCACGCTGTTCGTGCGCAACAAGGCCGGCGCAGCATTGACGGCAGCGGGACGCCAATTCCAGCGCCACGCCTCGACCCTGGTGCGCACCGTCGAGCAGGCCCGGCATGACGTCGGCGTTCCCAAGGGCTTTAGCGGGGCCTTGGTGATTGGCGGCCGCATCGGGCTGTGGGAGGAGTTTCTGCTGCTCTGGCTGCCGCGCATGCAGGAGGCCAATCCGCAAATCTCCATCCGCGCCGAGAGCGCGCTGGAGCCGGAGTTGATGCAGGGCCTGGTCGAAGGTCGCATCGACATCGGCGTGATGTACACGCCGCAAAGTCGGCCCGGCCTGAAAGTCGAGCTGCTGATCGAGGAGCAGCTGGTGCTGGTCTCGACCAATCCCAAAAGCGACCCCGAGCCGCAGGAGGGCTACGTCTATGTCGACTGGGGACCGGAGTTCTATGCCCGCCACAGCGCCGTCTTCCCCAATTTCGCAGGACCCGCGCTGACTGCCAATATCGGCTGGCTCGGGCTTCAGCATGTTCTGGCCAACGGCGGCTCCGGCTACTTCGCGCACCGGATCGTCGAACCGCTGCTGAAGGCGCGGCACCTGCACCTGGTGGCCGGCGCGCCGAAGTTCTCCATGCCGGCCTATGTCGTCTATTCGGTCGACCAGTCGGACGACCATGTACAGAGCGCGATCGCGATCATGCGCGACCTCGCCGCCGAGCAAGCGCGGCGCGTGATGGAAACGCCGGCGCGGAGCGCGCGCAAACGCCGCTGACATCAGGTTCGCAGCGGCCGGACGGGCCTAGCGCCGGCGGTGCAAGCGGGTTTCGGCAACGGCCGTCACCGCGCCGATCGCAAGCATGGCGACGACGGTGTCCGGGGTCGCATCGAAGCCGAATGCAAGAACCGCAGCGGCGACCACCGCGGCAAGCATGCAGAAGGTAAAGCCCTCATCGGCGATCAATTGCCGCGCGCCGCCGACGCGCGTTGCGGGCCTGTCCGTCGAGCGCATGGGGTCGTGCCTACTGGAACAGCTTCATCGCGTTGAGCAGGGTCTGGATGACACCCGCAAGCAAGGGGATGCCTGCGAAGCTCCAGGCCAGTGCCAATTGCAGCGGCGTGGTTTTTACGGTCTGGGCATGATGCATGATAATGTCACGCTCCCGAGGGGTTGTTGCTCGCCGCGGCGGCGGCAGCGATCTCGCTGGCGCGATGGGACGGCTTGATCGCCGTGATCTGGGACACACGATAGGTGATCCAGCTCAGCAGCAACTGGGAGAATGACGCTTCGCTTCGCGATGTCGTTGTCATGGTCGCTCCTTCTGTTCCGTCGCGGCTCAAGCGCGCGCCGGCTCGAGACCTGCGTTGTCGTCTTTCATGTGATGGCGCTTGTCGACGGCACGGACGCAGAGGTTGGCGAGGAAGCCGACCACGAGCAGTCCGGCCATGATGTACATGGTGGTGTTGTAGGCCTGCGCCTTCGGCACGCCGTGGGTGACGTTGTATTCGCGGATGTAGTTGATCAGCACCGGCCCGGCGATGCCGGCCATCGACCAGGCCGTGAGCAGGATGCCGTGGATGGCTCCGACATAGCGGGTGCCGAACATGTCGCGCAGATAGGCCGGCACCGTGGAGAATCCGCCGCCATACATGCTGACGATGATCAGGAAGCACAGCACGAACAGCACGACATTGCCGCTCCCGTCGGCATAGGGCACGGTGACGTAAAGCGCGAAGCCGAGCACCATGTAGACGAAATAGGTGTTCTTGCGTCCGATGAAATCGGACAACGAAGCCCAGCTGAAGCGTCCGCCCATGTTGAACAGGCTCATCAGGCCGACGAGACCCGCGGCCGCGACCGCGGTGATTTGTCCCGGGAACATCTCCTGGCTCATCGCCGAGGCCTGCCCGAGCACGCCGATGCCGGCCGCGGTGTTGCAGAACAGCACGATCCAGATCAGCCAGAACTGCGGCGTCTTGATCGCCTGGTAGACGAACACGTCGTTCTTCGTCATCAGCTTGGTCGCGGTTGTGGGCGGCACGTAGCCTTCCGGCTTCCAGCCCGGCGCAGGCACGCGCACGATCGCGGAGCCGACCATCATGAAGACGAAATAGACGCAGCCGAGCGTGATGAAGGCGCCGAGCACGCCGACGTCGGTCGCGCTGGCGAACTTGCTCATCAGCCAGACGGAGAAGGGGGAGGCGATCAGTGCGCCGCCGCCAAAGCCCATGATCGCCATGCCCGTCGCCATGCCTGGCCGGTCAGGAAACCACTTCATCAGCGTCGAAACCGGCGAGATGTAGCCGATGCCAAGCGCGCAGCCGCCGACGACGCCGTAGCCGAGATAGATGATCCAGAGATTGTGCAGAGAGACGCCGAGTGCCGAGATCAGGAACGCGCTCGCCCAGGCGACGCCGGCGGTGAACATCGCGCGCCGCGGGCCGCCTTCCTCGACCCAGCGTCCGAACACCGCGGCCGACAGTCCGAGGAACACCATCGCAATGGAAAAGATCCAGCCGAGCTCGGTCAGTTTCCAGTCGCCGGGCGCCGATTGCGTGACGCCGATCAGCTTGGTCATCGGCAGGTTGAAGACGCTGAAGGCGTAGGCCTGCCCGATACAGAGGTGCACGCAAAGCGCCGCGGGCGGCACCATCCATCGGCTATAGCCCGGCCTTGCGATCGTATGCTCGCGATCGAGGAACCGCAGTAGCGAGCGTGCAGGCATTCCCGATGCGTCGAGCGTCGTCGTCATCTTCATCCTCCTCGTGCTTCGCCATTTTTGGTGGCGGCCGTTCGGCCGCGGGCGATAGCCGCTCTGCGTAAGCTACGCAGGAGGACGATTTTGACAAACGAATAATATTGGCCGATTAAATCGGAATCTTAGATACCAAAGGCGAAGTGAGCGCTTTGAGACGGGAAGCAAAAAGTCCGGGCGGCAGGCGCTGCCCGGACTTTGACGACCTACAAAGTCATCTGCATCGGTTCGGGATAATAATGGAAGCCTTCGCCGGCCTTGGCAACATGGCCATAGCCCGGCCAGGCGAAGTGATACGACATCACCGGCACCTTGTTTGCGGCGAGCATGGTCAGCAGCTTGACGCGTGACTCGGCCGCCTGCTTGGGATCGGTGTCGTAGGAGAATTCCATTCGCGGCCGCTCCAGCAGCAGCACCGAATGATGCGAGAGGTCCCCCATGAAGGCGAAGGACTTGCCGGCCGACGAGACCATGAAGATGGTATGGCCGACGGTATGGCCGGGGGCCGCGATCGCCTGCACACCGGGCAAAAATTCCTGGCCGTCCTTGAAGAACACGATGCGGTCGCGCACCGGCAGCAGGTTCTTGCGGGCGTGAACGACGAAATCCTTGGCTGCGCTGCCGAGCTTGCCTTCGTCGGTCCAGAAGTCGAAATCGGTCTGCGAGATGTAGATCTGCGCGTTCGGAAACAGCGGCTTGCCGCCGTCGTCCACGATGCCCCCGATGTGGTCGATATGGGCATGCGAACAGACCACCGCATCGATGTCCCCGGGCTTGATGCCGGCCTCGGTCATGCTTTTCTGTTGCCGCCCGGTGGTGGCGCCGAACATCTTCGAGCTGCCCATGCCCGTATCGAACAGGATGAGCTTGTCGCCGGTGTTGACGATCGGCGAGTTCTGCTCGAGCACGACATTGTCCGGCGACAGGAAATTGTCGGCGAGCATCTTCTTCACCTCTTCCTTGGGAACGCCGGTGAAGGTGCCGGAGGGATCGCCGAGCGGAAGCGGTCCGTCGGAGACGATGGTGACTTCGGCATCGCCGAGAACGAAGCGGTGCCAGTAGGGCGTCTGGGTGCCGAGCTTGGGAGCGCGCGCCATCGCGCTGCTGCCGAGCATTGCGCTGGCTCCAAGGCCGGCCCCAAGGGCCAACAAGGACCGACGTGAGACATCGATTGTCATGCGTTTCCTCCGCTTTTGTCTTTTGTTTTGCGCAATTGTTTGCGCGTTACATTCGGCCTGCGCCGATCGCCTCGCGTCAGCACGATCGGATCGTACGGCCGAATGCAGTCAATGATTGTGTCGCGATTGTGTCTCTTGACTGCGCGTTGTAGCGGGACCGCAAGTTTCTTCGTCGCGAATGCCGTCTCACGCAATCCGCGGCACCAGGTCACTGCCTTCCGTTTCGGCAAAGCCTGCCTGCAAAACCTCTTCGCGCTTGTGGCGCAGATGCGCGCGCAGGATATGGGCGAGGCCGACGCCGTCCCGCCTCTGCAGTGCGTTCAAGATGGCATCGTGCTCCTGCACGGCGACCGCCCAGCGCTCGGGTGTCATCGGCGTGACGTAACGCGCGCGCCGAATGCGCGCGGTCACGGACGTATACAGCCCCGCAAGCACCGGGTTTCCGGCCGCAGCGACAATGGCTTCGTGAATGGCGCGGTTGCCGCGATAGTACTGGATCAGATCGCTCTCGCGATAATGCCGCACCATGTCTGCGTGCGCGGCGGCGATCGCGTCGATCTCGGCGTCCGTGATGCGTTCGCAGGCGAGCTCGCCGGCGAGCGCCTCGAGACCCTGGCAGACCTCGAACAGGTCGCGCATGTCCTTGTCGGTCAGTTTCGCCGCGCGCGAGCCGCGATGGGGCAGGAGCTGCACGAGCCCTTCGGCGGCGAGCACCTTGAGCGCCTCGCGTAGCGGCGTGCGCGATATCTGCAGCCGTTCGCACAACTCGCGCTCGGGAATCCGCGCGCCCGGCGGGATTTCCCCGTCGAGCAGGATGGCCCGGATGCGGCCGACGACGTCCTCATGCAGCATGGGTCTGAAGTCCATTTGAATGCAAAAATAAAGATATATGCGGTTTAAGGCAAGTTCCAGCTTGTAAAACGACAATTTTGCATTCAAAAATGTAGAAAAGCAGAAGGACATGAGGAAATGGACCAGCAGGTGGGGGCGGAAGACCTCGTTTTCGAGCGCCAGGACGGTATCGGGCGGATCACCTTCAACCGCCCGCAGGCCCGCAACGCCTTCACCTTCGCGATGTACGAGCGGCTCGCTGCGATCTGCGAGGAGATCAACCACGATCACGCGATCAAGGTGCTGGTGCTGCGCGGGGCCGGCGACAAGGCGTTTGCCGCGGGCACCGACATCAACCAGTTCCGCGATTTCAAGTCGCCGCAGGACGCGATCGACTACGAGAACCGCATCGATCGCGTGCTGACCACGCTCGAGCAATGCCGCGTGCCGACGATCGCGGCGATCAGCGGGTTCTGCACCGGCGGCGGCGCGGGCATTGCCGCGGCCTGTGACCTCCGCATCGGCACCCAAAGTGCGAAAATCGGCTTTCCCATTGCCCGCACGCTCGGCAATTGCCTGTCGATGTCCAATATCAGTCGTCTCACCGCCCTGATCGGCGCCGCCCGCGTCAAGGATCTGATCTTCACCGCGCGCCTCGTCGACGCGACGGAGGCCGCCAGTGTCGGTCTGCTCGGCGAGGTCGTCGAGGATCTCGCCGCGCTCGACAGGCGCGCGGACGAGGTTGCCCGATTGCTCGCCAGCCACGCGCCGCTGACGCTGAATGCGACCAAGCAGGCCGTGGCGCGCCTGCAAAGGCCGCTGACGGCGGACGAGGGCGAAGACCTCATCCTGATGTGCTACACGAGCCAGGATTTTCGCGAAGGGCTCGATGCTTTCCTCACCAAGCGCGCGCCGCATTGGCGCGGCCGATAGGACGCCCCGATGCAAAGCGATCGCTCGCAATCAACCTCCCGCCGTTCGGGGCCGCTCGCCGGCCTCAAGGTCATCGATCTCACCCATGTCATGGCGGGGCCGACCTGCACCTTGATGCTGGCCGACATGGGCGCCGACGTCATCAAGATCGAGAAGTCGCCGAACGGTGACGACACCCGCCATTCGGTGCCGCCGAAGATCGGCGACGAGGCGGCCTCCTTCCTGATGATGAACCGCAACAAGCGCGGCATCGTGCTGGATCTGAAGACCGATGGCGGCAAGCAGGTCTTGCGGCGGCTGATCGCGGGCGCCGATGTGCTGGTCGAGAATTTTGCGCCGGGCGCCATGGAGCGCCTCGGCTTCGGCTACGAAGACCTGCACAAGCAGCATCCAGCGCTGATCTATTGCTCGCTGTCGGGCTTCGGCCGCACCGGACCCTACAAGCACCGCCGCGGCTTCGATCTGGTCGCCCAGGCCATGAGCGGCATCATGAGCTTCACCGGCGAACGTCCCGATGGTCCGCCCGTGAAATGCGGCCCGCCGCTGTCCGACATCACCGCCGGCCTGCTGGCGAGCATGGGCATCCTCGCGGCCTACACGCACCGTCTCAAGACCGGCGAAGGGCAGTGGGTCGAGACCTCGCTCTATGAGGCCGCGCTGGTGCAGACCTACTGGCAGTCGACCATCGCGCTGGCTGCGGGTACCGCACCGCGCGCCATGGGCTCGGCCCATCCGCTCAACGCACCCTATCAGGCCTTCGAGGCCTCGGACGGCTGGCTGGTGGTCGGCGGCGCCAACAAGAAGCACTGGCTGTTGATGTTGGAGGCCCTGGGCGCGAGCGAGCTCGCTGCCGATCCGCGTTTCATCAACGGCGCCGACCGCATGGCCAATCTGAAGGAGCTCGAAGCCGTCCTGAGCGAGCGCTTCCGCACCCGCACGCGGGCGCACTGGCTAGCGGCACTGGACGAGAAGGGCGTGCCGTGCGGACCCGTGCACGACATGCTGGAGGCGCTTCGCGATCCGCAGACGCTGGCGCGCGAGATGGTCGTCGAGGTCGAGCATTCCACGCTCGGTCCCGTGAAGACGATCGGCTTGCCGGTCAAGTTTTCGGAGACCCCAGGCAAAGTCCGCACGGGCGCCCCGGTCTACGGTGAGCATACAAGCGAGGTGCTGGTCGAGCACGGGTTCGACCAGAAGCAGATCGAAGCGCTCGAACAAGAAGGCGCAATCGTCCTGGCATCAGGAAGACGCGAGGAACGCGTCGCCTGACCGGACGTCGAAAACAACAAGAGACAAAAAATCAGCTGGAGGAAATCATGAGTCGGACGTCAACACTTCTGCTCTCCGCCGCCGCAACCGTGCTCGCCGGTACGATGCCGGCGCTCAGCGCCTGGCAGCCGCAAAAGCCGATCGAGTTCGTGGCGACCGCCGGGCCCGGCGGCGGCACCGACAATCTCGCGCGCGCCGTGCAGAACATCATCACCAAGCACAAGCTTGTGGAGCAACCGATCGTCGTCGTCAACAAGGGCGGCGGCAGCGGCGCGGAAGGCTATGTCTACGGCAAGGCATCCGCCGGCGATCCCTACAAGGTGATCTTCGGCACGTCGAATGCCTGGCAGCAGCCGCTCGTCTCCAAGGTTGCCTTCAACTACACCGATCTCACTGCGATCGCGGCGATGGCGCAGGACGAGTTCCTGCTCTGGGTCAAGCAGGACGCGCCCTACAAGACGGCGGGCGACTACCTGAAGGCGGCAGCATCAGGCGAATTCAAGATGGGCGGCGCGCAGTCAAAGGACACCGACGAGGTGCTGACCCGCATGATCGAGAAGGCCGGCCACATCAAGCTGACCTACATCCCTTTCAAGAGCGGCGCTGAGACCGCCGTGCAGCTGGCCGGCGGACACCTCGACTCCCACGTCAACAATCCCAGCGAGAGTCTCGGGCAATGGCGCGGTGGAACGCAACGGCCGCTTTGCGTTTTCAGCCCGAAGCGGCTGCCGCAGGGCGCCAAAGTCACCGCGACCGAAGGCTGGGGCGACGTTCCGACCTGCGTCGAGCAGGGCCTCGACATCAAGCAGTATGAGCAGCCGCGGACAGTGTGGCTCCCCGGCAAGGTCACGCCGGACCAGGCCGCGTTCTATGTCGACCTGATGAAGAAGGTGCAGGCGACCCCGGACTGGAAGGACTACATCGAGAAGACCTCCCAGGTCGACACCTTCCTGACCGGCGCCGAGTTCGACAAGTTCATCAAGGAGGACCTCGAGCACGTCAAGCAGGTCGCGGGCGAGCAGGGCTGGTTGGTCAAGTGAGGCGGCGTACGCCTCAAACTCCTCCGTCGTCCCTGCCTAGTGCGCAATTGCGCACGGGGGGGCCGGGACCCAGACCGCGTGATCTCTCGAGGAGGGTTGGTCGTTGTACCGACGTGGCTGTAACGTCAAGTCGTCGTCAAACTCCTCCCTGGGGTTATGGGTCCCGGCCTTCGCCGGGACGACAGCGAACGCTGGGAAAAGTACGCGCGTTATGCACGACCAGCCGTCGCCCGCCGACTGAGCGGAGCCTTCGATGATATCGCGCCGCGCTCTCGAATTTGCGACCGCCGTCCTCACCGGCAGCTTCGGTGTGACCGTCGTCGTCTCCAGCCTCGATAACGGTATCGGCTGGTCGAGCGCGGGTGTGGAGGCCGGGACGTTTCCGTTCCTGACCGGGATCATCATCGTACTCGGGAGCCTCTACAACCTGGTTCGAGGTGTCGTGCCGGCCGCGACGCTCGCCAGCGTCCCAATTGCCATCACGCCGATCGAGCTGCGCCGGCTTGCCGGCCTGTTCGTGCCGGCCGCGATTTTCGTGGCTGCGATCCCGCTGGCCGGGATGTACGTCGCCTCAGCCTTGTACATCTTCGCGGTGCTGGCGATCCCCAGACGACAATCCGTGCCGCGCGCGCTTGGCATGGCGGCGGCGACAGCGCTCGCGCTCTATGTCGTGTTCGAGCGCATGTTCCAGGTGAGCTTGCCGCACGGCGCGCTCGCCGCGGCATTCGGCTTCTGACGGAGAGGCCGATGGACAATCTTGGGGAACTCCTTCACGGCTTCAGCATCGCGATCACGCTGCCGCATCTGGCGCTGATGGTGATCGGCGTGCTGCTCGGCATTCTCGTCGGCGTGCTGCCTGGGCTGGGTGCTCCGAACGGGGTGTCGCTGCTGCTGCCGCTGACCTTCGGCATGCAGCCGGTCTCTGCCATCATCCTGCTCTCCAGCATGTATTGGGGCGCGTTGTTCGGGGGGTCCGTGACCTCGATCCTGTTCAACATTCCGGGCGAGCCGTCGTCTGTCGCCACCACCTTCGACGGCTATCCGATGGCCCGCGACGGACGGCCGACGACGGCGCTCGCCACCGCCTTCGGCTCGGCGGCGTTCGGCGCGCTGATCGGCGTCATCCTGATCACCTTCCTCGCATCATGGGTGGCGCAGGTCGCACTCGCCTTCGGGCCGGCGGAATATTTTGCGGTCTATTTCCTGGCCTTCGCCAGCTTCGTCGGCATGGGCGGGTCGGCGCCGATCAAGACCATCGTCGCGCTGGCGATCGGCTTTGCGATCGCGGCTATCGGCATCGACACCGTCTCCGGCAGCGTGCGCCTCACGATGGGTGTCGACGAGCTGGTCAAGGGCGTCAACTTCGTCGTCGCGGTGATGGGCCTGTTCGGCATCGGCGAGCTGCTCGTGGCCGTCGAAGAGGAGTTTCATGCCCGCGCGGTCTCGTCGAAGATCGAGTGGCGCGAGGTGTTTCGCGCGATCGGCCGCCTGCCGCGGCACAGTGTTGCGCTGCTGCGCAGCGCTGCCATCGGATGCTGGATGGGCATCACGCCGGGCGGCCCGACAGCGGCGTCCTTTATGAGCTACGGCATCGCCCGACGCTTCTCGCGCCGTGGCCGATACTTCGGCACCGGAGAGGTCGAAGGCATCATCTCGCCGGAGACGGCCGATCATGCCGCAGGCACCAGCGCGCTTCTGCCCATGCTCTCGCTCGGCATTCCCGGTTCGGCCACCGCGGCCGTCATGATGGGCGGGCTGATGATCTGGGGTCTCAATCCCGGACCGATGCTGTTCGTCGACCAGAAGGACTTTGTCTGGGGCCTGATCGCCTCGATGTATGTCGGCAACATCGTCGCCGTCGTGCTGGTGCTGTTGACCGTCCCGGTGTTCGCGGCACTGATGCGGATTCCCTTCGTGATCATCGCACCCCTGATCGTGATCATCTGCGTCGTCGGCGCCTATTCGGTGTCGAACTCCTATCTCGACGTCGTCATGATGCTCGGCTTCGGCATCGTCGGCTATCTCTTCAAGAAGCTGTTCTATCCGCTGGCGCCGCTCGTGCTCGCGATCGTCATCGGCGACAAGGCCGAGGACGCGTTCCGGCAGTCGATGCTAATGTCCAAGGGATCGCTCGGAATCTTCTTCGCCAACAAGCTGGTGACGTGCCTGATCCTGGCCGGCATCGCGCTGTTGCTGCTTCCGCTCGTGCTGCAGCTGCCGCGTCTCTGGCGCAAACCCGCATCTGCCGCGACCGAGACAACGGCCGAAGAGACCGCTCGAGAGAAGGTGACCATATGACCGCAAAGCCCCTCATTGCATTGGCAATGGGAGATCCTGCCGGCGTCAGTCCGGAGCTGACCGCAAAGCTGGTCGTGCAGGACGACATCCGCGCCCGCAGCCGGATCGTCGTGATCGGCGACCGCCGCATCTTCGACGAAGGCGCGCGCATTGCCGGCGTCAAGCCGGAGCTGACAATGGTGGAGCAGGGGGCCGATCTGCGCGAGGCGGTGGGCGAGACGCTGTTCGTCGATCTCGGCCACCTCGATCCCGGCGACATCAGGCAGGGCATTGCGAGCCTAGCCGGCGGCAGGTTCGCGCTTGCCAACTACAAGCACGCGCTCGAACTCGGCCGTGACAGCCGGGTCGATGCCGTCTGCTTTACGCCGTTCAACAAGCAGGCGATGCGGCTGGCTCGCGCCGAGTATGACGACGAGATCGCGTTCTCGGCGGAAGTGGTCGGACTCAAAACTCCCGCAAGCGAATTCAATGTGCTGGACCGGCTCTGGAACGCCCGCGTGACGTCCCACATCCCGCTCAAGGACGTCGCCGCGCTGTTGTCCGGCGAACGTATTCATCGCGCGCTCAAGCTGACTGATGCCTGCATGCGCAATGCCGGCTTCGCCCGGCCGCGCATCGCGGTCGCCGGTCTCAACCCGCATGCCGGCGACGGCGGAAATTTCGGCCGCGAGGAGATCGATGTTATTGCGCCGGTAGTCGCAGCCGGCCAGCGCGATGGCATCGCCGTGGAGGGACCGTTTCCCGCCGACACCGTGTTCCTGCGCGCCAAGGGTGGGACCTTCGATGCGGTGCTGACCATGTATCACGACCAGGGCCAGATCGCGATGAAGCTGATGGGTTTTGATCGCGGCGTAACGTTGCTCGGCGGCTTTCCGTTCCCGATCTGCACGCCCGCCCACGGCACTGCCTACGACATCGCCGGCCAAGGCATTGCATCAGTCGGTGCCAGCCGCGCCGCGGTGTTGCTCGCCGCGGAGATGGCCGTGCGTCGCGTCGCCTGATTTCTCCGACGGGGAGGTGGGCGCCTGCTTGTGTCTGCGGTGGCCGCGCAGTTTCGGACTTTCCGGGAAAAAGTGGAAACTTCCGTCCTCGTAACGAGTTGCCGTCGCATGAACGTCTCCATCTCGGAGTTGGAACATGGTCGACGACGACCCGCTACGAACGGCGGTGGATATTGCTTGGTCCGTTTACCGCGCCCGGCATCGCCACGTCGATGCCGCGGATAGTCGTCGCTGTTTGCTTGAGCGTCATCTGCAAGGGAGATGGAAAGCGCGCGGGAGCGATGCCGAAGAACTCACGCAATTCGGGATTGCCTACCTCGATCGGCTTCCTGACGACGAATGTTGAGGCTCATGGAAGGGCTCGTCTGCCGGGTCGCGGCCGCAAGTGCCAGGCCGAATTGGACGCTGCTCGCGATTTCGAACCTTCTGTCCGCCGCGATCATTCTGATCGTGCGTGCGGCGGTTTAACGGGTAGCCTCTCATGCGCATCGCTCAGCTTGCTCCCCTCGCCGAAAGCGTCCCTCCGAAGCTTTACGGCGGCACCGAGCGGGTAGTGGCCTGGCTGGTGGATGGGCTGGTCGAGCTCGGCCACGAGGTCACGCTGTTTGCGAGCGGCGATTCCAGGACGAATGGTGCGCTTCATCCGGTTTGGCCACGCGCGCTGCGTCTCGGGCGGAAGGGGGCGGACCCGACGGCCGCGAGCGCGATGCTGATGGAGGCGATTGCAAGGCGTGCGAAGGAGTTCGACGTGATCCACGCGCATGTCGACTGGCTGTCGTTGCCGTTGCTCAGTCGTCTCGGCGTGCCGTTCCTTACGACCATGCACGGGCGCCTCGACTTGCCTGGGCTACCGGACGTAGCCAGGCAATTTCCTGAAGCATGCTTCGTGTCGATTTCCGATCATCAGCGCCTGCCGCTTCCGGATGCGAAATGGATCGGAACAATCCAGCACGGGCTGCCGTCCGACCTGTTTCGCCCGTCCTACGAACAGGGGTCCTATTTGGCATTTCTCGGACGTCTCACCGCAGACAAGGGTCCGGAGGACGCCATTCGCATCGCACGCGCGGTCCAGATGCCCCTCCGCATCGCCGCGAAGGTCCCGCGCGCCGAGACAGCCTACTTCAGGAAGCACATCGAGCCCAAAATCGACGGCAAGAACATCCAGCTTGTTGGTGAAGTCGATGACGCGAAGAAACAACCCTTCCTTGCCGAAGCCGCTGCGCTGTTGTTCCCGATCGACTGGCCGGAGCCGTTTGGGCTGGTCATGATCGAAGCCATGGCGTGCGGAACCCCGGTAATCGCCTATCGCTCCGGCTCCGTCCCTGAAGTCGTCGAGCACGGATTGACAGGCTTCATCGTCGAGAACGAGGAGCAGGCCGTCAGGGCAGTCGGCGAATTGGGCAAGCTGGATCGAAGGAAGGTGCGCTCCCGGTTCGAGGAGCGCTTTTCCGCGAGCCGAAGGGCGAGGCAGTACGAAGATCAGTACCGCAAATTGTCTGCCGCCGTGGCTCGGGAATTCATCACTGAACCGTCGGAAACGTGAAAGGACCCGGCGATGTCGCTCGGAAAAGCGGGGCAGATTTGCATCTTTCTGGTCTTCGCTCTGACGGCGCCGCCAGCGTTCGCCGCGGCGATGGACGCTGCCGCCATCAATTCCGCCCAGCCAACCAACAAGCTTCTCTCGAACGAGAAGCCGACGCCGGCCGGCGTCCGGCTGCAGGTCCTCCTGGACAGGGCGCGTTTCTCGCCCGGCGAGATCGACGGCAAGTTCGGAGAGAACGCCAGGAAGGCGCTGCGCGCCTATGCGGAAGCGCAGCAATTGCCGAGTTCGGAGGCTCTCTCGGAAGACATCTGGAAGGCGTTGCTGGCGGACGACCGGCCGGCAACGGCGATCTACACGATTGCCCAGCAGGACGTGGCGGGCCCTTTCCTGAGCAGGCTTCCGTCGAGCATGGAGGAGATGAAAGGAATTCCGAAGCTTGGATTCACGAGTCCGCGCGAAGGATTGGCCGAGAAATTTCACATGAGCGAGGAGCTCTTGGCAGCGCTCAACCCCGGGCGCCGCTTCGATCGTGCCGGCGACACCATCGTCATCGTGGATACCGCGAGTGGAGGCGCTACGCCTGCCAAAGCCGACAGGGTCGAGATCGACAAGAGCCGACAGACGTTGAAGCTGTTCGATAAGTCGAATGCGCTGATCGGCTTTTATCCTGCGACGGTAGGAAGCGAAGAGAAGCCATCGCCCTCGGGCACCCTGAAGGTCACGGAAATCAGCCGCAATCCGCACTATCGCTACAACCCCGATTACCACTTCAGGGACGTCCGTTCGCGCAAGCCCTTCACCATCCAGCCCGGTCCGAACAATCCGGTCGGCACGATGTGGATCAACCTGTCCGCCGAGGGCTACGGCATTCACGGCACGCCTTCGCCGAAGAAGATCTCCAAAGCGGAATCCCACGGCTGCGTGCGTCTCACCAACTGGGACGCTGAACGGGTGGCAGCCAGTGTCTCGAAAGGTACGCCGGTCGCGTTCGTGGCGAGCGCGGGTTGACGCCAGCGTCCCGTTCCAGCATCGCCGTCTGCTGACCTGGCGCTACTTCGCGAGAGGCGTCGTCAGTTCCTTGTCGGCTGTATCCACCACGAACACGGCAAGCAGCTTCGCGGGCTCGGTGTCGCTGGCATTGGCGCTGACGGCATGACGGTCGCCAGGTCGTTCGGAAAAATTCTCTCCCTCATGAAAGACCTTGGCGGGGCCGTCATTCACTTGGCTGCGGATCGCTCCTTCCAGGACGGTGGCGTAGATGAAAGCCGAGGGCGCGTGGATGTGGGCCGGAGAGGAGCCTCCGGGACCATACTCGACCAGCACGCCTTTCATGCTCTTGCCCGGGACATTGGGCAGCGCCTGGTCGAATACGACCGTCACCTTGGCCGTAGGTGTCGGCGTCTCGGCGGCATGGGCCGTCAGGAATGATGCGGCATAAACAGCGGACGCGATCAGCAATCGGCGCATGGAAGCCTCCTCAAAGTCTCGCGAGCCATGTTGCTAGCGGCGTTTTGCCAAGTCGCGCCTCGCCGAGAGGGTTCAGCGATGTGTCGTCGATGGGAGCGCCGTAGTACGGCGCCTTTGGATCTCCCACCACTGGTCGGGCGTCGCCGGACGCCTCCAGGCGCCGTGCGATGAACTCATTGAAGGGCGCCTTCTCAGGCCCTGCGATATCGATCGTGCCGTTGAGCGGCTGGCCCATCGCGACCTCTGCGAGGCGATCAGCCACGTCCTCGGCCGCGATCGGTTGAAACAATGCCGTGGGAACGACGATCCGGTCGTCGGCCGCACCCATATCGCCGATGGCGCTGAGGAATTCGAAGAACTGGGTGGCGCGGACGATCGAGTAGGGGACCGGAGATGCCTTGACGATGGTCTCCTGTGCCAGCTTGGCGCGAAAATAGGAGTTATCGGGCGAGCGCTCGGTTCCGACGATCGAGAGGACCACATGATGCTTCACGGCTGAAGCCGCCTCAGTCGCAGCGAGGTTTTTGCTCGAACGTTCGAAGAATTCGAGCACGGCGGCAGGCTCCCAGGACGGCGCGTTGGCAACGTCGACGACGACATCCGCACCCGCCAGCACAGCGGCGAGGCCTTCCCCGGTCACGGCGTTCACGCCTGATTTCGGCGAAGCCGCGACGCCGTCGTGGCCTTGCTGCTTGAGTTTCGCTACGAGCTTGGATCCGATCAATCCCGTCCCGCCGATCACGACGATCTTCATGGCATGTCTCCTCGGCACGTTGCGAGCGCGAGCGTTTCAGGATCGACGGCGCGCGCGTCGCGAAAGCGATGAGGCGACTCTTACCGGGGAAATGGGGCGGGCTCTTGCCTGTAACCGGCCTGCCTTGTCGAAAAATGCCGAAGACGTCTATCCGATCGCCGATAGATAAAGTTGGGTATCGAAATAGTCCGAGGCGCGGCGCGCAGTGCTGTCGCCGGCGTCCGCCGGCGGCGGCGTTAGATTGCAGCACGTTCTTCTTGTTGGCGTTCGGTTACTGACGGCATCCGCGCCACACACCGGAATCCGACATGACTGGTCGAGGTATCGACCGGCTCGGCGTGCCGCGCGGCCGGACGATATCGGCGGCAATAGTTCGGCGCGCAGAGGTGCGAGCCGCCCTTGAGGACCTTGCGCGGAATCTGGATGTCGGGGAGGCGAGGGTCGTAACTCGTGTGCTCACCGCCGCCGCGGGGATTCTTGGGAATGCAGCAGGGTTTTGCAGCGTCGGCGTGCTTTGACGACCACCAGTCGGAGGTCCATTCCCAGACATTGCCGATCATATCGTAGAGGCCGTAGCCGTTCGGCGGGAAGGCCATGACCGGCGAGGTACGCTCGTACCCATCCTCGCCGAGATTCTGGACGGGGAAGTTGCCCTGCCAGACATTGGCCATGTGCTTGCCGCCCGGCATCAGCGCATCGCCCCAGGCGTATTCCTCCGCCTCGAGGCCGCCACGCGCCGCGAACTCCCATTCCGCCTCCGTCGGCAAGTCCTTGCCGGCCCAGCGGGCATACGCTGCCGCATCGCTAAAGGAGACGTGGACGACGGGATGGTCGTCGAGGTTCTTGATGTTGCTGCCGGGGCCATAAGGATGGCGCCAGTTGGCGCCGCGCAGGAAAGTCCACCACTGGCTCCAGTCGGTCAGATCGGTGATGCGCGGCAGCGGTGAGAACACCAGCGATCCGGCGTAGAGCAGCTCTGCCAGCGCGCCTGGATAGTCCTTCGGATCGGGAACGATCTGCGCCTCGGTGACATGGCCGGTTGCGTTGACGAACTGCTTGAACTGCCGGTTGGTCACGGGCGTGCGGTCAATCCAGAAGCCGTCGACAGCGACGCGATGGCTCGGCGTTTCCTCGGGATAATGATGGTCGGATCCCATGCGAAAGGTTCCGCCGGGAATGAAGACCATCTCGCCGGTCTTCAAATCATCCGGCAACCACTCGCAGTGATCCAGATCCGCTCGCAACATGGTGGAAGGTCCGATACTCGCATTCCACTCGATGCTACTGCGCCAACTCTGGCAGACTTCGACGATAGCTCTTTGCCCGGCCCACTGGACGCATTGTCTAGTCCCCTCTTTTTTGGTGCTCGGGGGAGAGGAAGACGCTGCATTGCGTCAAGATCTCTTTCCTTCGCACGCACGTTTTCGAGCACGCGGCAAATCATGCCGCGTCCGCTCCGCCATCCGCAGAGCGCGTCCGCTGAATATCGCTAAGGCTGCAAACGGTACCCGAAGATTGGACGGCTGTGATGTGCAGTTTGTGCCAGTCTGCGGGCATTTGGTGAGACCTAGGGCGCGGACTCACAACGCGCGGCCAGCCATAGCCGGATAGATGCGAGTTGGACGACGGCAAGGTAGTTTCCTGCAAGCATGTCGTAGCGCGTCGCCACCCGACGGCACTGCTTGATCCTGTTGAAGAACAGTTCGACGAGGTTGCGAGCGCGATAGAAGTACGGGTTAAAGCAGATCAAGCCGACTCATTTTTTCGCCGTCGCTGATCAAAAATGCTCATTCAACACGGCACTTTGGTGAGCTACGTTTCGCACAACGTAGAGGGATGGCGGATGAGCGACGTTAAAGACAAAGTTGTTCTTATTCTTGGTGGCGCTGGCGGCATCGGATCAGCAACGGCAAAGGATCTCGCATCAAAAGGGGCGAAGATCGCGGTCGCCGACATCAGCGAAGCGAAGGCCGAGGATGTTGCAAGGGTGATACGCAACACGGGTGGCGAAAGCCGCGCCTATCCCGTCGACGTGACACAGAAAGAGCAGGTAAAGGCAACAGTCGCGAAGGTCGCTCAGGATTTTGGTTCGCTGGATACGCTGATCAACTGCGCCGGGATCATGTTTGTCCGCCCGCTGATCGAGATCAACACCGTGGAATGGGAGACCACTGTCGACTTAAATATTAAGGGGGCGCTGTGGGCAATCGCGGCTGTTCTGCCGGTTTTCATGCGCCAGCAGCGCGGGCATATCGTCAGTGTCAGTTCCATCCACGGCCTCAAAGTGTTTTCGCCAGGCGGCGCGGTGCATTCGGCTTCTAAATTTGCGCTCCGGGCGCTATCCGAGGGTCTTCGAGCCGAACTTGCAACCACGCCAATACGGTCGACTTTAATCACGCCAGGTGCCGTCGACACCGGCATCCAACATAAGACCACAGGCTCCGACAGTGCGCGCATGCTTGAGATCTACAAAAATGCGATTCCGCCCGAAGCGGTAGCTCGTGCAATCGCGTTTGCAATGGAGCAACCCGCCAATGTCGATATAAATGAGATTGTGGTTCGCCCGATGGCTCAAGCAATTTGACCGTGGATCGATCTTACTGAAACAATTTGGACTCGTCGTCGAAAGTAAAAGCAATATGGTCCGCGACGGTTTTGATAGGCAGGCTTTCTCGACTTTGACGCCTCATGATCAGCCACAGCTCGCGGATCAGCGGTTCACGCTCAAGATTGCATGTGAAGAGGCCGTCTTTCGATTTGCCAACGAAATGCGGTAAAAGTGCAATGCCTGCGCCCGCACGAGCGGCGACCGCCTGGGCGGACTGACTGTCGGTCCGAAAAGATAATCGACAGCGTGGAAAGTGCTTAGACAGCCAGCGTGCTTCCGGCAAATGCGCGTTCACTTCATCGAACCCGACAAAGACCGGCTCGGCTCCGGCTTGAACCCGGCGTCGCCATTCGGCATTAGCGTAAAAGCCGAACCCGATTGGCAGCAGCCGCTTGGCAACAACGTCACCATCCTGCGGGCGTCCGAAACGGAGGGCAATATCCGCTTCATGTCGTTCTAAACTCACCGACCGAAAGTCGGTCGCCAAGTCGACATCGAGCCCTGGATGTTGCCTGCACAGTTTGGCGAGCCGAGAAACGAGAAAGTGTTGCGAGAGACTTGGCGGCGCGTTTACTCGAACAAGCCCAATAGGCTTGTCCTCGCCTCCGCCACGGCTGAGGTTTGCCGCCGCTGTTTCCATTTCAGTGGCTGGACCGAGAAGACGGGTGCCCGCAGGTGTCAGCAAATAACCGTCGAGACGCCGCTCGACCAGCCGCTCACCAAGAGATTGCTCTAACGACTTCACGCGGCGGGCGACCGTCGCGTGATTTACGGAGAGGGCACGCGCGGCAGCCGACAAACTCCCGTGGCGAGCGAGCGCGAGAAAGACCCGAACATTCTCCCAATCAAGCGCTGTGCGATTTTTAACAGCCATTGGGAGAAGATAGTGGATTTTTATCCGATGGCCAGTGGATTATCTAAGGTTGGACAACATTGAAGAGAGCTCTATGTCCGGTTCAATCACCCTCACCTTGATCGGTGGTCCAACAGTGCTCATTGAGCACAATGGCTTTCGCCTACTGACTGATCCTACCTTTGATCCACCTGGGCAATATCAGGGGCCGCACAGCCCCGTGAAACACGTCAAGACCGAAGGGCCGAGTATCTCGGTGGAGAATGTCGGAAGGCTGGATGCAGTCCTGTTGAGCCACGACCACCATTTTGACAATCTCGATAATTTGGGCCGGGCTATGTTACCGAAGGTCGGCGCGGTCTACACGACCATGTCGGGAGCTCAACGTTTAGGTGGAAATGCCGTCGGCATTGACCCATTTGAGGCTCGTTTTCTCGAAGGAAAGGATGGTCAGCGGTTAATCGTGACTGCCACGCCGGCTCGCCATGGCCCTGTTGGCGTCGAGGCTGGTGACGTGGTCGGCTTTGCGCTTGGAACAGAGCAGGCCGGCGACCTGATCTATATCACAGGCGATACGCTTTGGTTCGACGGCACGTCTGAGGTGGCGCGGAAGTTTTCGCCCAGGATTGTCATCCTACACACAGGCGCGGCCGAACCCCGCGGGCGGTTTCACATGACGATGGGTAGCGAGGACGCGCTGGAGGCTGCGCACGCCTTCCCGGATGCAGCTTTAGTCGCTGTGCATAATGAGGGATGGGGGCATCTGAGAGAGAGCCAAGATCAACTTGCCGAAGTCTTTGCCTCGTTTAACTTGTCAAAACGTCTGACAAGGTTTGAGAAGGGCGAAGCGTTGACGATCTCTTGGTAGCGGATGGTTGGCGCGATGGCACGTGTCGGCGATCAGCCCTTCTTGGAAGTCCGACAACGTCCGCTTTTCGCGCCGCTATTGGAGGACAAGCGGACATTGCGCACCTACTCTTAGCAGCAGATTTTATGGGTACGCACCCTGGCGCCCCATGTCGCAAATCCCTCAATGCAGAGGCAATTCAGTGGCATATCTCGCGACAAATTCGGCGATGATTTGCCTCAAAACGCGAAGTCGGCTTGTCGCGCCCACCTCGCGTTGTGGTGGTATTTCGCTGCTGCCTGCCGCAGAATTGTCGCGCTTCAGTAACACGGTACAGCCATGGGGCAATTCCTTCTGGTTGATTCGCGCAAGCTGGACGGTTTCGAAGGTCTTCAGCAGGCCGTCCACGGCTCGCATGTCGATGTGATGCAACTCGGCCGCGGTCGGTTGCGCGGAACTTTATCCCATGTCGGCATCGGCGACTTCTCGCTCAGCATTGGTGCTTTCAACGTCGGCATGCGCACGCAGCGGGTTTCCAGCGACGACAGACTGATCATCGGGATGCTGCTCGCAGCCGAAGAACGCGTCGCCCACTGGTCGTTCGACATGCAGCTTAATGATGTGCTCGTCATTCCGCCGCGGCTCGAACATGACGGTGTTTTTCACGGCGGCTCCGCTTACGCCGCCATGCGATTCGACATCAACGAGGTCGCGACGCTGTTCGGCGGAGAAGCGCGCCTAAGCGATCCCGACACCTGGCGCAGCCGCGGTCATTTCCGCGCGCACATCGAGACCGGCGCGATCGCCTCGCGCCGCCTGGTCCGGGTCATGTCGCACCTGCGCGACAACAAATATGGGCTGACGCCATCAACTGCCGATTTCTGGAAACGATCGATCGCCGAATGCATGGCGGCCAACGTCGCGTCGTCGCTGCCACCTGATGGCAATGGCTGGCTGCCTTCCGCGCGACGGCTGATCCGCAAGGTCGAGGAGTTTCTCGACGACGCCGGCACGCGTCCGGTGCATGTGTCGGAAATTTGCGCGGTGCTCGGCGTATCGCGGCGCACCCTCCACCGCGCCTTTCAGGAGGTATTCGGTCTCGGCCCGGTCAGCTTCCTCAGGCACAAGCGTCTCTGCGCTGTTCATTCGATCCTGCACCAGAGCGCACCCGGCTCGACCACCGTGACAGCCGTCGCCATGCAACAGGGCTTTTACGAGCTCGGCCGGTTCTCGCAATATTACCTTGCAATGTTCGGGGAGCGTCCGTCGCAAACGCTTGGAATTGCGACGCAGCAGGCCGTCGAAGACGATATCACCAGAGCCTAGCGCTCTGAGTCTGGACCGCGAACGACGCCATGATGGCATGCGTGCCGGTGTTTTGCCGGCGTCAAATCGCGAAAAAAACCGTCATGAAAACAACCAGATGGCTACTGTGCATGGGGTTGTTTTCACGGTTTTGAGTTGGATGGGCAGACCGCCGCCAGCTTCACGCCCCGCAGACGATCACGCCATACCAGCCCAGGCCGCGATATGTCTCGTAGCCCGGCGTGGCGTGGAACGCCACCAGCGTGCCCGAGCGGTCCTGATAGAAGCCGGAGCGCTGGCCGTCCAGGGAGAGTGAGATGCGCTCGCTGAGGATGCCCTGGCCGTCCGAGGCGGCGATGATGCGAAGATTGGAGTCGACCAGCAGTACGCGTGCCTTGTCGCTATCGCCGACGCGCACACCCTGCACGATGGCGCGGGCCTGTGCCTCCCAGTCGAAATGGATGGCGAGCACCCCGATCGGCGCGCCGTTGGCCTGGCCGCCGGCGCGGACGCTGGCGCAATAGGTCGCGACCTGCGCGTTGCCGAGCAGCGGCTGGTTCTCGACGTCGCCGGCGACATAGTCGTCGCCGGAGCGCAGGGTCGTGGCCTCGCGAAACCATTTGGTGTGGGCGACGTTCTGGCCGACGGTGCGAAAGCGGTCGGCGCGGCCGTTGGCGATGACGTTGCCATCGAGGTCGCAGAGCCAGAGGTCGAGATAGACGGTGTAGGCCCCCAGGATCACACCGAGACGCTGCGAGGCATGGGAGACGGCCGCGCCGTCGGGCGAGGCCGCGCAATCGACCAACGCGGAATCGGTCGCCCACCAGCGCACGTCGCAGGTCCGTTCATAGAGATTGCGGTCGATCAGCTCGATGGCGTTGAGCGACAAATCGACCATGCGCTCGCCGCGCGAGCGCTGGCTCATCCGGTCGATCGAGGAGACGAGATCGCCGGTCCGTTTCGTCAGCTGGCTTTCGAGCTCGCGGGCGATGGTCTCGACCTGCTGGCCGACGCCGCGGACCTCCTGCGCCACCACGGCGAAGCCCGCGCCCTGCGCGCCGGCGCGCGAGCTTTCGATCAGCGCGTTCAGCGCCAGCATCTTCATCTGGTTGGTGATCTGCTGGATCGCCCTGGTCTTGTCGACCGCGATCTGGTTGACCTCCGCCGTGAGGCGATTGATCAGCGCGGAGATGTCGGAATCATCATCAGCGGGTTCATTTGCGATCGGCTTGGCTTTGAGACCCAGCGCAGCAGACATCGGGGGCTTCCCTTGGCAATGAGGTCTGATCTGCAACGAACCCGGAACAATCACTGACAGATCGAATACAATTCTTTTTCGAAGATTCCGCCTAACGCCTGCTTAATTTGCTGTTTTGCGGAATGCTCAAATGATAGTCAGTCCGCGTAGCAAAGCAGCAATCCACCGCTTTGTGCGGCGCAGAGATTGCAAATCCCGGGGGATTGCGGGCCAATCGTCCCGCCGGCCGGGCGATGCAATACCTCCGGCTCCCAGGTTCCTCAAACCGACCGCAGCTCATGACGCCGCCCGCCACCGCCTTGCCCGTCGAAACGCCCCAGGCGTTCCTGGGAGTGGCGCGCTCGCTCACCGACAAGCTCTGGCGCGACCGGCTGGATGCGCGCGGGGCGGCGAAGGCGCTTGCCATCGTGCAGCGCCACCAACTGCCCGAGCTGCTGGCGCGGGTGCTGGCGGGCCGCGGTGTCGACAGCGACGCCGTCGCCGATTTCCTCGATCCCACCATCCGCAAGCTCCTGCCGGACCCGTTCACGGTAACGGAGATGGAAGCCGCCGCAAAGCGGATCGCGGATGCCGCGGCGAACGGCGAGAAGGTCGCGATCTTCGGCGATTACGATGTCGACGGCGCGACCTCGGCGGCGCTGCTGACCTGGCATCTGCGCCATTGCGGGCTTGATCCGCTGATTCACATTCCCGACCGCATCTTCGAGGGCTACGGGCCCAACACGGAAGCCGTGCGTGCGCTGGCCGAAAAGGGCGCCACGCTGCTCGTCACCGTCGATTGCGGCACCACCAGCATCGAGCCGCTCGCCGAGGCAAAACGTCTCGGCATGTCCGTCGTCGTGATCGACCATCATCAGGCCGGCACGGAGCTGCCAGAGGTCGACGCGCTGGTCAATCCGAACCGGCTCGACGATCTCTCCGGCCTCGGCCATCTCGCCGCTGTCGGCCTCGTGCTGGTGACGCTGGTCGCGGTCAATCGTGAATTACGCCAGCGCGGCTTCTGGAAAGCGGAGATGCCCGAGCCTGATCTGCTCGGCATGCTGCATCACGTCGCGCTCGGCACGGTTGCCGATGTCGCGCCGCTGATTGGTCTCAACCGCGCCTTCGTCGCCAAGGGCCTGATCGCGATGCGGCGGCGCGACCATGTCGGCCACACCGCGCTGATGGACGTGGCGCGGCTCAACGGCCCGCCGGAGGCCTGGCATCTCGGCTTCATGCTGGGGCCGCGCATCAATGCCGGCGGCCGCATCGGCCGCGCCGATCTCGGCGTGCGGCTACTTCTGGAGGGTGACAGCGTCGAGGCCGCGCGGATCGCCGCCGAGCTCGACCGCCTCAACAGTGAGCGTCGTATCATCGAGCAGGCGGCCGAAGCGCAGGCCGAAGCCGAGGCGCTCGCCTCGATCGGGCTCGAGGACAAGATCGGCGTGATCGTGACGGCCTCCGAAGGCTGGCATCCCGGCGTGGTCGGTCTCGTTGCGTCCCGGCTGAAGGAGAAGTTCTCGCGGCCCGCCTTTGCGATCGCGCTGGAGCCCGGCGGCATCGGCACCGGCTCCGGCCGCTCGATTGCCGGCGTCGATCTCGGCAAGGCGGTGCGGCAGGCGGTCGCCGACGGCATTCTTCTCAAGGGCGGCGGTCACGCGATGGCTGCGGGCGTCACGCTGCGGAAGGAAAAGCTCGCCGAATTTCGCGCCTACCTCGAGCATGCGTTGGCACGCGACGTCGCCGAGGCGCGCCACGTCAACGAGCTCTACATCGACGGCGCGGTCTCCGCGCGCGCGGTGACGACCGAGCTTGCAACGACGCTCAACCGCGCAGGTCCCTTCGGCAGCGGCAATCCGGAAGTCGTGTTGGCGCTGCCGGCGCACCAGCTCGTCTATGCCGACGAGGTGGGACAGGCACATTTGAGGCTACGCTTCAAATCGGGCGACGGCGCCATCGTCAACGGCATCGCGTTCCGTTCGATCGGACAGAAGCTCGGCAACGCGCTCGTTGCCAATCGCGGCCAGCAACTGCATGTCGCGGGATCATTGTCGGTCGATCGCTACCAGGGCGCCGAGCGTGTGCAATTCCGCGTCATCGACGTCGCGCTACCCGACCAGGGACCATCCATGATTAGATAGGTCCGGCAAACAACAAAAAAGCTAACGGCAAAAAAGGGAGTGAACATGGCAGGGCAGGTTGAGGGCAAGGTCGCGCTGGTGACCGGCGGCGCATCCGGAATTGGCGAGGCCATCGTCGAGATGTTCGCGCGCGAGGGCGCCACCGTCATCGCCACCGACATCGACGAGCTGCGCGGCCCCGAGCTCGCCAAACGCATCACCAAGGCCGGCGGCAAGGCAATTTTCCTGGAGCAGGATGTCACCAGCGAAGAGCGCTGGATCGAGATCACAGCCGAGATCGCGAAGCGCTTTGGCCGGCTCGATATTCTCGTCTCCAATGCCGGCATCGGCATCGCCGTGCCCTCGATCGTCGACATGACGCTCAGCGACTGGCGCAAGCAGAACGCGATCAACCTCGACGGCGTGTTCCTCTCGGTGAAGTATTGCCTGCCCTTGATGCGCAAGACCGGCGGCGGCTCGATTGTCATGATGTCCTCGCTCGCGGGCCTGCGCGGCGCGCCCGGGCTGTCGGCCTATTCGGCGACCAAGGGCGGCGTGCGGCTGTTCGCAAAATCGATCGCGATGGAGTGTGCGGCGGCCTGTGACGGCATCCGCGTCAACTCGGTCCATCCCGGCATCATCGCCACGCCGATCTGGGGCAAGATCCCGACCGGCGCGACCGGCAACCAGGCCAACGCGCCGATCGATCCCGAGGAGCGTGCGCGCGTCGTCACGCCGCTCGGCCGCGCCGGCCAGGCCGCGGAAATTGCCTCCGGCGTGCTGTATCTGGCCTCCGATGCCTCGCGCTACGTCACCGGCAGCGAGCTCGTCATCGACGGCGGCATGAATGCCGGCGGCGTGCCGCGGCGGCAATAAGCCGCCGCGCGGGCTGCGAAGGGCAGGGTGGCGCCCGCGGGGGCTGACGCGCAGGCGTCGGACCTGTACAACGCGGGCGTCTTCCGATCGACAGAGGTGTCCTTCCGCCATGGCGCACAGCCTTCACTCTTCGTCATCCATGCCAGCAACGTTCCGCTCGAACCGTCCGGACCTCGTCACCGACGCGATCCGCAGCGCGCGCGAGGACCTTGCCGCTTGCTTTCGCATGGCTGCGCGCAACGGCTTTGAGGAGGGCATCTGCAACCACTTCTCGGCCGTGGTGCCGGGCCATGACGATCTCTTCCTGGTCAACCCTTACGGCTACGCGTTCCGCGAGCTGACCGCGTCAAAACTGCTGATCTGCGACTTCCACGGCAACGTGCTCGACGGCGAGGGCGTGCCCGAGGCGACCGCGTTCTACATCCATGCCGAGATGCACAAGCGCCTGCCGCGCGCCAAGGTCGCCTTTCACACCCACATGCCCTACGCCACGGCGCTGTCGATGACCGAGGGCGATCCGCTGATCTGGGCCGGCCAGACCGCGCTGAAATTCTACGGTCGCACGGCCGTGGACCGCGACTACAACGGCCTTGCGCTCGACAACCGCGAAGGCGGGCGCATCGCAGCGGCCGTGGGGGACGCCGACATCGTCTTTATGAAGCATCACGGCGTGATGGTGCTGGCACCGACCATCGCGGAAGCCTGGGACGATCTCTATTATCTCGAACGTGCTGCCGAGGTGCAGGTGCTGGCGATGTCGACGGGGCGTCAGGTACTGCCGGTCGATCCCGCCATTGCGGCCGAGACGTACAGGCAGATGCGCGAGGGCGATTCCGAATCCGCCCGGCTGCATCTCGCCGCAATCCGTCGCCAGCTCGATGCGGAGGAGCCGCAGTACAGGCACTGAGCCTGCCTACGACCCCCGCCTACGACCCCTGGCGCAGCTTCGCCAGCACCTTCAGCCCGCCATAGCCGTCCGCGGGCGTGATGCCCGCGCGCTGCTGAAAATCCTTGATTGCCTTCATGGTGTCATTGCCGACACGGCCATCGGTGCCGCCGGTGTCAAAGCCCGCCTTGGTCAACCGCGTCTGCATCTCCTGCACCTCGGCGAGCGTCAGCGCGCGCTCGGAGCCGGGGAATGGCTGGATGAAAGGCGGCGCGCCGAGGCAGCGGTCACCGAGATGGCAGATCGCCAGCGCATAGTTCATCGAGGGATTGTAGCTCTTCACCGCGTTGAAATTCGGTCCCAGCAGAAACGTCGGCCCGCCCGCAACCGGGGTCCACATTTGCGCGGATGCGGAGGCTTGCGGGAATGGCTGGCCGTCGGCGCGGGTGACGCCGGCTGCCTGCCAAGCCGCATAGGTCCGGGTGCCGCTCATCTCGCCGGGCGCGCGCACCTCGTAGCCCCAATGCTCGCCGCGGTGCCATTTGCCCCGGTTGACGAGATATTTTGCGGTCGAGCCCAGCGCGTCGTCGGGCTTGCCGAACGGCGACACCTTGCCGTCGCCATCGTAGTCGATGCCGACATTGAGCCAGACCTCCGGCATCCATTGTGAATGCCCCATCGCGCCGGCCCATGAGCCCTGCATCTGCTCCGGCGTGCTCCAGCCCTTGTCGACGATGCGCAGTGCGTTGATCAGCTCGGTTTCCCAATAGGCTTTGCGGCGCGGCTCGTTCCAGGCGAGGGCGGCGAGCGAGGGAAACACCGGCGTCATGTGGTTCTGCTGCACCAGCGGATCGCCATAGGCGGACTCGACGCCCCACAGCGCCAGCAGCGTGCCGCGCTCGACGCCGAAATCGCGCTCGACGCGCGCGAGCAGCGCCTCGTTGTTCTTCAGCGCAATCTTGCCGTTGATGATGCGCCAGTCGGAGACGCGGCGGTTGATGTATTGCCAGACCTGCTCATGGAATTCGGGCTGGTTGCGCATCTGCTTGAACACGCTCATGTCGGGCTCGACCCGCGCCATCGCGCGCTGCCAGGTCGCAGCGGAGATGCCCTTGGCCATTGCACGTGCGCGAAAGCCCTCGCGCCATTCCTCGAAGCCTGGAGGCGCGGCCAGGATGCGCGTTGGGATTGCGACGAGTGCGGCCGCGCCGAGCGTGGATCGAAGCAGAGCGCGGCGGCTGCGGGAGGCAATGGAATCAGCGTGTTTCATGGGCCCATTCTAGCGGGAAACATGGCGGCTGTGACCCGGTTCCTGGAACTAGAGGAAGAGACGCAGGCACGCGTTCCCCGGAACAAACTGTCGCACTCCCGCATTCCCCCAGCACCAAATTAGAGGAGGAGAAGATGAGGAAATATCTGTTTGCCGCCGCCATGGTCACGGCCATCGCCGCGCCTGCGTTTGCCGACGAAGTCGGCGTTCACGTCGGTCCGGTCGGTGCCGGCGTGACGGTCGGACAGTCTCACGAATATCGTGAGCGGGACCGTGATCGCGACCGCACCACCGTCATCAAGGAGCGCGAACCCGCCGACCGCACCACGGTGATCAAGAAGGAAGACGAATTCGGCAATCGCAGCAAGACCGTGATTCATCACGACAACGACTGATGGAGTGGGGCCCCGGCCGATCGTCGGGGCCCGCCGTCCGTTCATCGAGGATTCGGGGTGGAATGAAGATACGCGCGCATGCGGAAAGCCATGTCGTCGAGCTCGACGACGGATCGCTATGGCAGATCTTTCCCGGCGATCTCGCGACCACGCTGAGCTGGAAGCCCGAAACCGATCTGCATCTGGAGCGAAGCGGCGATCGGGTGAGTTCGCATGAGCTGGTGAATGATGCCGATCAAAGCCGCGTGCGGGTGATTGCAGCGGGCGAGACCTGGCCTGATGGCGAGGTTAAGAAAGTGTTGAAGGGCGGGTAGGGCGCGCCTGCAATGGGTCGGGTATCCCCAATTTTGAGCCTGTCGCTTTACGGTCGATTCGCTTCCGTCTGCGCACAATGCGTGAATGCAGGAGCTGTTCGACATCATCCGCGCCAATCCCTGGCCGTTCGGCGCCGGGTTGTTCGTCGTCATCCTGATGATCCTTGCGGAGAACTTTGGGCGCGGTATTCGAGGCAACGGCGCCGCAAGTGACTTCCCGGATTCGGACGGTGGCGGCTGCGGCGATGGAGGAGGCGGCGACTAGGACCCGTCAGCGGCGAACGCGCTTCGCCTAATCCTCCTGCAAATCGGCCGCGATGCCTGCGAGCCAGCGGCGAATGCTTGCCTCGGCCCTGGCATCGAGCCCGACCGCAAGGCGCTTCTCCAACGCAATCACCCGTTCCCGGCACGCTTTCAAAAGCGTCGCGCCGCGCGGCGTCGGCGTCCATTGCTGGATGCGGCCGTGGACGGGATGGGGCGTCATCACAATCGCACCGTCACGTTCGAGATTGCGGATGATGACGCCGACGGTCTGGGGCGTCAGAAACGTGAGGCGGGCGACGTCGGCCCCCGACAGTCCCGGATAGGCATTGAGCATGGTCAGCACCGCGAATTGCGGTGAGGTGACACCGAGATCGGCCAGCGACCGCTCCATCGTCAGACGGACTGCGGCGTGGGCCTGGCGCAGCAGATAGCCGAGATAGCCTTGTTCGCCGCGCTTGCCTTCCCCTGGCGCTGGCACCCGAACCGCCGGGGCGGCAGTGGCTGCCTGCCGCCGCGGTTGCGATCTCGTGATATCAGGCGGCTTGCGCGTCATATAAGTGCTCTTATAATGTATCAGCACTCTTACAATACCACGAGGTGAACGGCAATGTCACACGCCCGCAGCGAATACGAGGATTTCAAGAAGATCGCGCCCGACGCGTATGAGCTGGTGCTGGCGCTCGGCCGGGTCGCGGCCAAGGCCGGCCTCGACAAGCAGCTTCTCGAACTGGTCAAGCTGCGCGCATCGCAGATCAACGGCTGCGCCTTCTGCCTGCAGCATCACATCCTGCTTTCGGAGCGGATCGGCGTCCCAGTGGACAAGCTCAATTTGGTCGTGGTCTGGCGCGAGGCGCCGATCTTTTCCGCGCGGGAACGTGCCGCGCTGGCCTGGACCGAGGCGCTGACCTGCCTGCCCGACGGCGTCGGCGAAGACGTGTACGCCGAGGCGAGCCGTGAATTCTCGGAGACCGAGCTGACATACCTGACCTCGGCGGTCGCCTCCATCAACGTCTGGAACCGTTTTGGTGCGGCGTTTCGCTGGACGCCGGCGAAGCGGCCGGTCGCAGCGAATGCAGCGGCATCCTGATTGCAACGAAGGGAGATCATGATGACAGCGATGAGTCTGCCCACCACACCACGCCCGTTGCCATCGCGCTCGATGGCGATCGCCGTCGTCGGAGGGCTCGCCTGCGCGCTTGCGATTGGGAAGGCGCTGCCGGTGACGATGGACACCATATCCGGCGCACTCTCGCCGCTCTGCGCCACAGCCGCCGAAAGCTCGCCGCTCGACAAGATCGAACCGATCGGCTCCTACGCGCTGCCGAACGTACCGGGCAAGCGCGTCACCATCGTGCGCGTGTTCTACGGTCCCGGCGGGTTCTCGCGGCCGCATCGTCACGCAGGATCCGTCACCGCCTACATCACCAAGGGCGAGATCCGCTCCCAGCTCGGCGGCGGCCCGGTCGAGACGTTCGGCGTCGGCCAGTCCTTCTTCGAGCCGCCCGGCTCGACCCATCTGGTTTCGGCCAATGCCAGCACCACGGAGCCGGCGGAATTGATCGCGGTGTTCGTGGCCGACGAGGGCGCGCAACTCACGACGTTGCTGGAGTAGCCGGCACTCGCAATCCGAAGCGGCTCTTGTTCAGGTGGGCTGCGATCGCTTCACACGTTTCCATAGCGGTGAAAGACCGTATGTGACGGCCGGTATCGCAACTGCGCCGACAAGGAGCCCAATGACGCCTGAGATGGCTGCTTCGACCGACCATTCGACGATGCCGGCAATGGACGGAAGGAGGTGCGCGGCAGCCTCGGTCGCGGCATGGACCGTTTGGCCGATCGCCGGTGGGCCGTATTGTTCGATGCCGTGCAGGATGATGCCGCCGCCGACCCAGATCATGGCCGCAGTGCCGATGGTGCTCAGCACCGCCAGGAAGGCAGGCATGCCGCGGACGAGCGCACGTCCAAGCAAGCGGATTGCGCTGCCAATGACCGAAGCG
Organism: Bradyrhizobium sp. WSM4874; assembly: GCF_055811835.1. NCBI lineage: Bacteria > Pseudomonadati > Pseudomonadota > Alphaproteobacteria > Hyphomicrobiales > Nitrobacteraceae > Bradyrhizobium > Bradyrhizobium sp. WSM4874. The sequence continues at coordinate 29,663 of NZ_JBVVPR010000004.1, read as the reverse complement.
CCGTCATACCGCGCAAGGGCCAGGCCGACATCGTCCGCCTTCACGATCAGGGCGACCACGCCGTAGACACCAACTGTGATGAAAATGGCGACGAGCGCCAGCACGAGCGCCTGCGTCCAGATGCTGCCCGCCGGCACGGCTGCCAGCGTGATCGCCATGATCTCCGCCGACAGGATGAAATCCGTCTTGATCGCGCTCGCAACCTTCTCGTCCTCGACCGACCGCGCATTCAATGCAATCGGCTGGGACTGAGCTTCGTGGTGGTGCGCATCATGCGGCATTGCGGCCTCGAGCACCTTCTCGGCACCCTCGTAGCAGAGAAAGGCGCCGCCCAGCATGAGCAGCGGCGTGACGGCGGCGGGAAGGAAATAACCAAGCAACAGGGCGATCGGCAGCAGGATCAGCAATTTGTTGCGCAGCGACCCGACCGCAATCTTGCCCACGATCGGCAGTTCGCGTTTCGAGGCAAAGCCGATCACGTAGTTCGGCGTGACGGCTGCATCATCGATGACCACGCCAGCCGCCTTTGCTCCCGCCTTGGCCGTCTGGCCCGCTACATCGTCGAGCGAGGCTGCCGCAACCTTCGCAATCGCCGCGATATCGTCGAGAAGACCAATCAGTCCGACACTCATCAACCCAGTTCCTTCGGCCTTCCAGCGGGCGGTGTGTGCGACAAACACGCTGTTGCACTGCCTGGCAATGGAAGGAGCAAGCCGTCAGTTCTCGTCGCCGCCCGATCCCTCGCGCAGGTCCGGCTTGAGCACGTCCTCCGGCAGCGCATGCGCCACGGGCTGCGGCGTGCCGGCGATCTCCGGGCCGACCTCGCGGCCGCGGGCGCGGATCAGGCGCTCGTACGCCGAGACGAGCGTGACGTAAGGACTGACCCAGATCCAGCCGTCGCGAGTGAACACCTGCACGTCGAAATGCAGGTGCATCGAGGTGCCGGCGGGATGGTCGAGATAGTTCGAGACCACGCCGATCTTCTCGCCCTCCGATACGATGCGGCCATTGAGCAGGCCATCGGCGTTCAGCGCCTGCGGGTTCATATGCATGTAGCGGAAACGGATGTGCTCGGTCCGGCTGTTGATTTGCAGCGTCACGGCCTGGTCCTTGGAAGCGCGTATGACCCTCGCATCCCGCACGGCGACGACGGCGCGCTGCTTGGGATCGCAGGCTGGGCGGCCTTCACCAGGCGGTGGGCACTCAGCCGCGCGGATGTCCTCGCCCTGATGGCCATAACCGCCGCCGCATTGCCAGACCTCGAAACTGCGGGACTCGCAAAAATTGTCGCGCCAGGGATAGGCGGTCGTGCTCTCCATCTTGTCGCGCTTGGCATAGGATTGCGAGTGTACGAACGCGGGCGCCTTATCGAGAGGAAAGCGGATCTGTGCGTAGGCCATCACGTCGGGATGGCCGCCCTGCTTGCGATAGCCGGTGTTCGGGATGATGTCGCCGCTCGGCCGGTAGGTGAAGTCCGGGGAACGTACCCCGGGACGATCGAGAATGTTGGAAGCGATGTCCGTCAGCGGCCGCATGCGCTGGCCGCCGGCCACGCGCAGCGCCTTCAGGAAGCGTTCGGCGACCGGATAGGCCTCCTTGCAGGCAAGCCGCCGCGGCTTGGCGACGCTGTCGAGGCATTGGATCGACACCACATAGGCGACGCCGAAACGGGTGAAAGCGTAGCGCACATAGCCTTCCCTGATGAACTTGCGCAGGTCCGGGTAGAGCGCCGCGAGCGGTTTGACCGGCTCGCCCTTGCCGCCTGAGGGATCGGCAATGTCATAGACGAGCGCAGAACCCGTGATCTGCACCTCGACCGGCCTTGCGAACACCCGGCTCGGCATGCCGTCTCCGGCGCCAGGCGCGAACGAAAAGGTCGCGCTGTAGCCGGCGGGGCCGGCATCGAACATGTCGACGGAACTGAAGTCGGCCTGGTAGCGCGACAGCGCGAGGGTCGTCGGCGCGCCATTGCGCCGTGCTTCGAAATAAGCGGCTGTGTCGAACGGCAGCAGCACGGGCACGGAGCTGCGGGGGATGCCGGTGAAAAATTGCGAAGAGATCGCGTTGAGCTGCACCAGCGCCGGCATCGCACGTGGATCGTAGCGCGGCACCGAACGACGGGGGGCGAAGATGAAATCGTCCGCGGCCCGTGGATGGGTGTTGATTTCGGTGCGGAGCTGGTCGAGCGCCGCGCGCCAATCGACGCGCAGCGCCGTGAGCGAGGGGCTGCGGAACTCATCCGCAGCGAGCGGAGAGGCAATGAGGAGCGAAAGCGACGCCAGAAGTTGCGAGACGAAGCGGAAACCGTTCCCAACCACTGTCTCGCCCCCCGGCGGCACCTGTTGCGCTCGCTTTGGCCCCGTCAGTCCTTGGCGCGTTCGGAGTAGGAGCCGTCTTCGGTCATCACCACGATTCGGGTGCCGACGGCGATGTGCGGCGGCACCGTGGTGCGCACGCCGTTCGACAAAATCGCGGGCTTGTAGGACGAGGAAGCGGTCTGGCCCTTTGTCACGGGCTCGGTCTCGACCACTTCCAGCGTCACGCGCTGCGGCAACGCGATCGACACCACGTTGACGTCATGGGTCGACAATTTGACCGTCATGCTCTCCTGAAGATAGGCCGCGGCGTCGCCGATGACGTCCTTGGACACCTGGACCTGGTCATAGGTTTCCGGGTTCATGAAGTGGAAACCGTCACCGTCTTCATAGAGATAGGTGAAGTTGCGCTCTTCGATCGTGGCCTTCTCGACCTGGTCGGTGGTCTTGTAGCGCTCGGAGATCTTTACCCCGTCCGAGATTCGGCGCATTTCGATCTGGCTGACCGGGGTGCCCTTGCCGGGATGGATGTTCTCGGCGGTCACGACGACATATAGCTTGCCGTCTTGCTCGATCACGTTGCCCTTGCGAATAGAACTGGCGATGACTCTCAAAGCTGTATTTCCTGCTTGCTTGGCCCGGCTCGGGCCAGGACGTGGTCAAATTGATGGGGGACCTGGGGCCCCAAATCAGACCGCGGCACCTGTTTCGGGCCGCAACATACTGGTTTTGCCGTTGGATGCCAGCATTTTGCTGGCCTGCGGGGCGGCCGGCTAATGTCTGGGGACAAGCCGATGTCGCCGTTCTGGTCCCCCTCGCGGCATCTCGACCGCCAGCCGTTCCTGCAGGCCAGGGGAGCCATCACCGGGGCTCTACGGGGATTTTTCGCCGAGCAGGCCTTCGTCGAGGTCGAAACCTCCGTTCTCCAGGTCTCTCCGGGCAACGAGACCCACCTGCACGCCCCCCGGACGGAGATCATGCGACCCGACGGCAGCCGTGTGAGCCGATATTTGCGAACTTCGCCGGAATTCGCCTGCAAGAAGCTGCTGGCGGCCGGAGAGACTCGGATTTTCGAGTTCGCCCGGGTGTTCCGGGACCGCGAGCGCGGCGACCTGCATTTGCCCGAATTCACCATGCTGGAATGGTACCGGGCAGACGCCCCCTATGACGCCATCATGGCCGACTGCGTCGTCCTCATCGCCCGCGCGGCCCAGGCGACCGGTATCGGCACCTTCGCCTTCCGCGGCCGGACCGCCGATCCCTTCGCCGAGCCTGAGCTTGTGACGGTAGCCGGCGCCTTCGAGCAGTTTGCGGAAATCGACCTGCTTGCGACCATTTCCGGCGGCGAGGGCGACCGCGCCGCGCTCGCCCGGGCCGCTGCCGGCAAGATCCGCGTGGCCGAGGATGACACCTGGTCCGACATCTTCAGCAAGCTTCTGGTCGAGCATGTCGAGCCGCATCTGGGGCAGGGGCGTTTGACCATTCTGTTTGAATACCCATCTCCAGAGGCGGCACTGGCGCGCGTGAAGGCGGGCGATCCCCGCGTTGCCGAGCGGTTCGAGGTCTATGCCTGCGGTGTCGAACTCGCCAACGGTTTTGGCGAACTGACCGACGCCGACGAGCAGCGCAAGCGCTTCACGCAATCCATGGCGGAGAAGCAGCGCCGCTACGGCGAAGCCTATCCGCTGGACGAGGACTTTCTGGCCGCGGTCGCGGCGATGCCGGAGGCAAGCGGCGTCGCGCTCGGCTTCGACCGGCTGGTGATGCTGGCGAGCGGCGCGTCGCGAATTGATCAGGTAGTGTGGACGCCGCCTACAAATGAAACGTTAAGCGAGACATGACGAAGAGCAATCTTGCACGCACATTGCGCGAGCCGGCCGACCTTGTGGCCGAGCAGCTGGCGCCGGCCACAGCGCTGCCGGCGCTCGATCGCGTTGCCGCACGCTATGCGGTCGCGATCACGCCGGCGCTGGTCGATCTGATCGACAGGTCCGATCCCGACGATCCCATTGCGCGGCAATTCGTTCCGACTGCCGCGGAGCTGGAGATGCAGCCGGGCGAGAACGCAGATCCGATCGGCGATCATCCGCACTCGCCGGTTCCCGGGATCGTGCATCGCTATCCTGACCGCGTGCTGTTCAAGCTCGTTCACGTCTGCGCGGTCTATTGCCGCTTCTGCTTCCGCCGCGAGATGGTCGGACCCGGCAAGGAGAACGCGCTCTCGGACGGCGCCTATCGCGCGGCGATCGACTATATCCGCGCGCACGGCGAGATCTGGGAGGTGATCCTGACCGGGGGCGATCCCCTGATGTTGTCGCCGCGGCGGATGAGCGAGATCATGGCGGATCTTGCCGGCATCGATCACGTCAAGATCATCCGCCTTCACACCCGCGTGCCGGTGGCCGAGCCCGCGCGCATCAGCGAGGAGATGGTGGCTGCGCTGAAGGTCGAAGGCGCCACCACCTGGGTGGCGCTGCATGCCAACCATGCGCGCGAACTGACGGGGCCGGCGCGTGCCGCCTGCGCGCGGCTGGTCGATGCCGGGATTCCCATGGTGAGCCAGTCCGTGCTTTTGCGCGGCGTCAATGACAATTTGACCGCTCTGTCGGATTTGATGCGAGCTTTCGTCGAATGCCGGATCAAGCCCTATTATCTGCATCACGGCGATCTCGCGCCCGGCACGTCGCATCTGCGAGCGACGCTCGCCGAGGGCCAGAATTTGATGCGGCAGCTGCGCGGACGGGTGTCCGGACTGTGTCAGCCCGACTATGTCATCGACATTCCCGGCGGCGCCGGCAAGTCGCCGGTGGGGCCGAATTACGTGTTGCCGATGCAAAATACCGCACCTGATGCGCGTGATGCAGATCAAGAAACGCGCTATCGTATCGTGGATTATTGCGGCGACGTTCACCTCTATCCGCCCGAGACCTGATTGGTCGTGATGGAGATGCTGGCTCGAGGAATGGAGAAGCAAAATGAAAAGCATCATCCTGGCACTGTCCCTTCTGACGGTGTTCGGCAGCGCCGGCTTCGCGCAGACGGGAAGCAAGGGATCGACGACCTCGGGACAATCGGCGGGTACTTTGCCGCCTGCGCCCGTCGGTCATCGGCAGCCGCGCGCCGGCGACGTGCCAAATGAGAAGAACCTGAGCGACCCGAACGATCCCCTCAGCAAGGAAAATCAGGCGCTCGACAAGAAGATCAAGAGCATCTGCCGCGGCTGTTAGGCGCCGCAACGGCGGGCAGGATGCGACAGCCTCACCCCGCCCGCAATCGTTTGGTCAGGCGGAGCGCTCGTGCAGTCCTGCGCGCTTGGTGTTGCGCCGGATCTCGACCGCGTCAGCGAGCTGCTTGAGCACGGTTGCCGTGGTCGCCCAGTCGATGCAGCCATCCGTGATGCTCTGGCCATAGGTGAGCGGCTTGCCCGGCACCACGTCCTGGCGGCCGGCGACGAGATTGCTCTCGATCATCACCCCCATGATGCGGTTCTCGCCGCCGGAAATCTGCCTGGCAATGTCGGCCGTCACAAGCGGCTGGTTTTCCGGCTTCTTGCTCGAATTGGCGTGGCTCGCATCGACCATCACGAGCGGTGCGACGCTTGCTTTGGCCAGATCGTTGCAGGCCGCTGCGACGCTTGCCGCATCGTAGTTCGGCGTGCTGCCGCCGCGCAGGATGATGTGACAATCCTCGTTGCCCGCGGTTGAGGCGATCGCCGAGCGGCCGAGCTTGGTCACCGCCATGAAATGATGCGGATTCGAGGCCGACTTCACCGCGTCCGCTGCGATGCGCACATTGCCGTCGGTGCCGTTCTTGAACCCGACCGGGCAGGACAGCCCCGAGGCCAGCTCGCGATGGATCTGGCTTTCGGTCGTGCGCGCGCCGATCGCGGCCCAGGACACGAGGTCCGCAATGTATTGCGGCGTCGTCATGTCGAGGAATTCGGTGCCGGCCGGCAGGCCGAGATTATTCACCGCCGAAAGCACATTGCGCGCCAGCCGAAGGCCCTTGTTGATATCGAAGCTGCCGTCCAGATCAGGATCGTTGATCAGGCCCTTCCAGCCCACCGTGGTGCGCGGCTTCTCGAAATAGACCCGCATCACGATCTCGAGCTGGTCGGCAAGCTCTTCGCGCAAGCTCGCGAGGCGCTCGGCATATTCGAGCGCGGCCCTGGGATCGTGCACCGAGCAGGGGCCGACCACGACCAGAAGCCGGTCGTCCTGGCCATTGAGGATCGCATGGATGGCGTTGCGTGCCGCCATCACCACGCGCGTCGCCGTGAGCGTGCGCGGGACTTCCCGCATCACCTCTTCGGGCGTGCTCAGCTCTTTCAGTTCGCGGATACGAAGATCGTCGGTCGTGCTCAGCACGGCGGGCTCCTATTATTTTGAGACCCTGCCGGCCAATAAAAAAGCCGCCAGGTCTGGCGGCTTGTTCGGACGTTTGCTGCAATGTTTCAGATTGAGCGCGATCCTCCTGCCGCCAGCGAGCTGTCGTAGCTAAAGTACCAAAAATAGCTGGTGACGAGGGTGATCATGGCTCGTCATATAGCGCGCGATCGGCGGGTTGTCACCCCCCAATGGACGGGATGGCCACGGGGCGCCTTAACTGTTGCTTTTGCGTGCCGCCAGCGCCATGCCGATCAAAGAGGCGCCGCCGAACAGCAAGTTGATGCCGACGAGGATGCCGATCGCCCATTCGGCCGAGCTCGGCAATCCCGTGATCACCATGAACGAGATCGCGATGTCGAGGAGGCCCGAGATCAGGAGCCACGACCAGCGGCCGCCCGGCTCGCGGCGGTGCTCCAGTGCGTACATTATGGTGGCGACGCCCTCGGCGAGGAAATAGGCGCCGAGCACGATGGTCAGCGTCAGGACGGCCTGCATCGGCCGCGCCAGCAGGAGCATGCCTGCGAGCACGGCGAGCGCGGCCGAGATCAGCGACCACCAGAAGCCCGGCGTGCTGCGCGCCCAATAGGTGGCGATCAATCCGCCGATGCCGCTGATCAGGAACATCCAGCCGAGGAAGATCGCGATCGCAAGGCTTGCGAGCGGCGGCAGGATCAGCGCGGCAACGCCGAGCACTGCAAGCAGGATGCCTTCGAACAGGAAGGCCTTCCAATGTGCCTTGACCGTCCGGCTCATGGCGGATTGCAGCCGGGAAAAATCCTCAGGCGATGTCATTGGCAAGCTCCGGATCGAGAAGTGTGTGTTCAATCTAGTCTAGTACGCGCACACCGCGCTTGCCACCCGCGGCTCAGCCGCCGCCGTGCGCCGACGAAAAACCTTCGCCGCTGGTGCGGATGCGGTTGCGGCCGAGAACATAGATCGCGGTCGTGACGATCAGAAGTGCGAGGCCGAGCAGGATCGAAACCAAGCCGATCGGGATCAGGGCCAGCGTCAGATTGCGCTCGGGGTTGATGAGCCAGTGATGGATCGAGGTCAGCACGAAGGCGAGACCGAGAAAGCCGACGCCGCCGCCCGCGAGCAGCAACGCCCACATCCGGCGGAGCTGGCTGAGGCGCTCGCGCGCAACGTCAGTCCGGGGCGCGTGATGGCGCGCGACGCGCCGCACCAGGCGGATGGCGAAGGCGATCGAGCTGAAGCCGATCAGCAGGCTCGCGCCGCCCAGCCACATCCGCAGCGTCGGATCGAGAGCGCTGAAGTGTGAGCAGGGGGAAGTCGAAGGCCGAATGCAGGGCGAGCGGGCCTGCGAAGATCAGCAGCCGGCTGGAAAGACGAGCCCAGTCGCGATGATGGCGGTTCGCACCCAGCGCCGTGCCGGCGCGCGCGATGGTCAGATAGGCGCCGGCGATGATGCCGAGCGCGCCGTGGAACGGTACGGTCAGCACGCTGCGCAACGCGGCCAGCGAACGCCACATCTCGGCGTGCTGGACGAGATAGGCGAGGTTCTCGTAGGCGGCGAAGCCCAGGCCGACGGCGGCGCCATAGACCACGGTGTCCATCGGATTGGCGAAGGTCCGCCGCTTTGTCGAGGCGACCAGCACGATCACGATCACCTTGACCGCTTCCTCCGGCAGCGCGACCCCGAAGATCGAATGCATGGCCAGCGCCGCCCAAGGGTTGTCCGGGGCCGCGACCATTTTAGCGAAAGGGGCGCGGGCCAGGCCCAGCAGCAAAATGCTGGCCGCGCCGAGCAGGAACGCGGTCCAGACCTGGGCCGGCGGTCCCGGGCGTTCCTCGGCGGCAATGACAAGCCACAGCATCAGCAGCGCCGGGGCAATGGCGGCCGTTCCGATGACGGTGGGTAACGCTTCAATCAGGTACATCGGCGCCGAAAATAGGTTCCCTTGATCCGCTTATCTACATTCACCGATGCGACCTTGTGTCATGCGCTAGCTGTCGCGTCTCTTAACAAGCGCGACAGCCTGCGTTCATCAGGACAGTCGCCGAGGTGCACAATACAGAGGGCAATCAATTGCATGACAGAATCACCTCGTCATCCATGACAACGGTCGCGCGCCGTCATCGGATCGCGATTGGTAAGTCAGATCAAGGCAATGTGCAGGTTTCTTCGATTCACGATGCACGTGTCGCCGCGCCAAGTCCAGAGACGGGATCGTCCCGTCCGGCCGACGCGCGGCCGGTCTAGTCACGCTTCGTCGCGCGGGAGGATGATGCGATCCGGCGTGTCCGGACCTGCTCCAGCTCCCAGAACGCGCGTATGAGGCACGTGCCAAGGCAGAACACGATGAGCAACAGCAGGAAGGCCTGATCGACAGCGGGGATGTGAGTCATGGCCATGATAAAGCAACGCCCATGCCACGCGTTCCCGTCGCGGCCTGAGTTCCAGCCGATCCCCAGCCCCGGTTTGACTGTCTCAATGCGTGGTGAACGGCGGCGGTGTGTCGGGCGCGACGTCGAAGGCGCCGAGATGGAATTCCTCGCCGATGGATGCGTCCGGCTCGGAATGCTGCGCCATCAGCGTGAACGCGGCCTGCGGGTATTGCTTCCAGATATCGAGATCGCCGGCGGTGATGGTGAGCCAGCCGAAGGTGTACATGTAGCGTCCGGGCTCGGTGACCCGGCCGACCTTGTCCCAGGTGATCTTTTCGACTCTGATCTTTTCGACCGTAATTTTCTCGACTGCCATTCGGTCCCCCGATCGCAAGTCTGCAGATGATCCACGGCACGAGACGCGGACCTTCAAAAGCTTATCTCGAAATAGGGCTGCGATAGGGCGGCGCGGCCGGAGGATCAGGCCGATTGCAGCATGGGCGAGCGGACGATCAGCCGGACGACGTCGTCCCGCGACTGCTTTTCGGCGAATTTGACAGCAAAGCCGTTTTCGAATTTGCGGATCACGCGCCCGACGCAAGCGCCGACCGCAAGCGGAGTTCCCACTGGCGGATCGTATTCGCAGGATATCGCGACACCGGCCGTGGAGACGTCGATGATGAAGCAGGCATGGGTGCTGCCGTCGGCGAGCGTCAGGAAGGTGTGCGCGACCTGCGGAACGAAGCGGGCGTCACGCCGCAGCTCCTGAACGCTGGCGTCCTTCTGCTTCTTCTCGAGCCAGGTCAGCTTTTCCGACATCCAGGCGCGCCGGGCCCGCGTCATCTCGAGCTCCATCAGGAAGCCCAATTTCAGCGTCGCGCTGATGGTGCACTGGAATTCGCCGAAATCCTGGAAGTAGGATGTCACGCGCTCGCCGACCTTTCCGACCACGGGAACGTCGACCATCATGCGGAACGGTGACACGCGGCTGGTGCGGCAGGCGAAGGTACGCAGCTTGCCCTCGCAATCGTACCAGCGCGGCAGCGAGTAGCTGCCACTCACGGTGACTTGCACGGCACGCTGTCTGAGGAACTCTGCGACGGACATGGGCGCCAATCGTGTTTCGGAGGCTTTCCGTAATTCCACGGTACCAGCCAAATTCTAAGCAAATGATACCGGCGCTCACGAGCAGGGGTAAATTTCTGGTAAATGCGCGGATCGGGACGGGCGGCATAGCGCCGCGATTATGAGGCCCGTGACCTCACGATCGCGTTATCCGAGCAGCACCAGCAGAGCCAGCACGCCAATGACCATGACGAACTTGATCGTCGCGCAACCAAGGCTGTCCGGTCGGCTCTCAAGTCCGAACCACGGCAATGCATGCCGCATCGCGCGCGTTGCGAACGCTTCGACGATGGCGAGCAGAAGCGCGATGCCGGCGAGCAAGGACCACGATGTGTCCGGAAGCATCCATGCCGCGAGCCATTCGGGGACGGACGCTTTCAGCGACGTCAGCAGCGCGAACCATCCGAACAGGGATACGAAGCCCTTGATGATTTCGGGCCCGATCGTGTCGGGCTCGAGACGGACGCCGATCTTTCCAAGAGCGAGTTCGATGCGCTCGCCATCGGTGAAGAAGAGGAAGGCGCCGAGGTAGAGCGGAACGCGCGACTGAAACAGGAGCGCGATGATGCCGAATAGGACGGCGTAGCCGCAGGCGTCAGCGAGTATGTTCGTGCCGGCCGTAGGCAACGGCTCCGGCGCAGCCGTGGCCTGAGGCCGCGATCTGGCGCGCGCCATGTGCTCCAGCATTCTGGCGCGGCGCTCCGGCGCGTAGGCCGCCGTACGGCGTATCCATGGCGGCGGCGCCGGCGAGGCAATCCCGGCTTGGTCGTCCCAGGGAGATTTATGCTGCGCCATGGGCCTGCATCCGGTTCCAACAGGACATTGGTCGGAGGCGAGGGGCAGCGAGGTTCATACGGGGTGGCAGATTTCGTCGTGTCATCCAGACGCCCGGATGATGGCGCTCCCTAGCGGAATCGAACCGCTCTCTCCACCGTGAAAGAATTGGTACGGCATATATGGGCGTCTACTGGCGTTCCAGATAGCTCAATAACTTCAATGAAGCCGCCTACTTGGGTGCATGCCGGTCTATTGACGTTTACCCGCATATATTGGACATCTGTTGGACACGTTTCCGCTCTCCACCGGAGAACAGATGTATGGCGCGCACAATTCGAGATGCGATATTGGACACGAGAACGGCGCGCGGCCGCCTTAAGGCGCGCGGCAAGCCGTACTGGCGCGGGCTGGAGCCTGGACTCCACCTTGGCTATCGCAAGCCGCTTAGCGGCGCCGGCAAGTGGCTGGCGCGGCACTACATCGGCGAGCAGAAATACGAGATCGAGGCGATCGCCACCGCGGACGATTTCAGCGACCCCGACGGCGTGGCCATCCTGTCATTCGCCCAAGCGCAAACGCTGGCGCGGTCCCGCATGGTCGACCGTGCGCACGCGGTGGCCGGAAAGAGAAAGCCGCTCACCGTCAAGGATGCGATTGAAAGCTACCTCACATATCTGGAATCGAAGCGCAGCCGATCGGGGCGAGAGGCGCGCTATGCGGCCGAGGCGTTTATCCTGCCGACGCTGGGGGCGGTCGAGATCAACGCACTGACGCCGGAACAGGTGCGCTCTTGGCTCTCCAAGCTGGCCAAGGCTCCGGCCCGCATCCGGACAAAGAAGGGCGAGAAGCAACAATTCAAGTCGACCAACGACCCGGAGAACCAACGACGGCGGCAATCGTCAACGAACAGGATTTTGACGATCCTGAAAGCCGCACTCAACCTCTGTGCCCATGACCACCCGAAAGCCATTCCCTCCGATGCTGCATGGCGTCGGGTGAAGCCGTTCAAGGGCGTGGACTCGGCGCGCATCCGATATCTGACCATCAAGGAAGCCAAGAGCCTGCTGGACGCGTGCGCGCCGGATTTCCGGCGGTTGGTCCGTGGTGCACTGGAAACCGGGGCGCGATATGGCGAGTTGTGCGGTCTCACCGTCGCGGACTTCAACACAGACAGTGGTACCATTGCCATTCGCCAATCCAAGTCGGACAAGCCGCGCGACATTGTTCTGACGGTCGACGGTATCGAATTTTACCGCGAGATCACAAAGGGCAGGGCGGCCAGTGAAACTTTGTTCGTGAGGGATAGCGGCGATGCGTGGCAGTCATCGTGGCAAAAGGATCCAATCGCCGAGGCGAGCAAGCTGGCGAAGATTGCACCCACCAACTTTCACGCGCTGCGCCACACATGGGCATCGCACTGTATTATGGCCGGTGTGCCGCTGATGGTTGTCGCGAAGAATCTCGGACACTCGACCACTCGCATGGTTGAAAAGCACTATGGACATTTGGCGCCGAGCTTCATTGCAGACGCGATCCGCGCCGGCGCTCCGCGATTCACAACATCTAGCGTGTAAACTTGGAATTGAACCAAACCGATAGCGTTCCCACTTCAATTTTATGTTGACAAATTCCTTAGCGTTGACAACTACTTAGCGTCAGTGTATAAACGTAGATAGTCAGCGCCTTGGCAACTTTCGTTTCGCACCGTTCAGCATCGTTCAGCATCGTGTAGCGCGCCGACTTCACCCCCCATCTTTGTCGGGCGCCGCTGTGCGCTAATGAACGGAGGTCGCTATGCGATCGTTTTCGATTGACGAATGGTGCCAACTGCACGGCTTCTGCCGGGCGTTCTTCTACAAGCTGCGCGGGCAGGGCGAAGCGCCGCGGACCTACAATGTTGGGCGCATCGTCCGCATTACAGAGGAAGCAAACACCGAATGGCTGCGTGCCCGTGAAGCCGCCAGCCAGGGAGTCGCCGCATGACGACGGAGATCGACAATGCCGTTGAGCACGCGTTCACGCTTTTTCGCGAGCACGTCGAGCGATACCGGCAGGAAATCGTGATTGAGCCTTCAGCGTGGCGAACTCGCTGCGATGAACTGCACCAGGATCTGCAGTGGCTTCTTTTTTGCCAAGCTCATCCGCTCGCACCCAAAACGCCGCGACCGCGGCACTAAAACGAAAACCGCCCGCGAGACGGCAATCTCGGCGAGCGGCGCATTTCTTATCGTGGCTGATCTGATCTAGCGCATCTCGCTGTAATTTTCAACCTAAATCTCGCGGGCTCCGTCATGCTTCTGGAGTTCCGAAATGAGTATCGCTGCAATCAAAGACCCTGACCTTCTGCCTTATGGTGTGTTCGTCACAGAGCGCGCCTCCGTCATCTATGATCGCAAGTATCGACCGATCGTTCGCGTACCTGGTCAATGGCCGGATTGCGATTCTGCTTCTGCCACGGTTGTCGATCCGACCGAGTGGGTGAAGCACGAGCGGCAAGAGTGGTTTTACAACGACGGGAACGTTCCTCGTCGAAACAAGGAGACGCGCGAAAAGCTGCAGGGCATCGTCGACAAGATGCCGGTGCTGGCTAGTGAAATCGAACGCAGAGATCGGGCCGCGGAGCGCGCACACAAGGCGGAGAACAACGACCGGCTGAAATGCTTTCGCACGGCTCAGTTGTCCCCGAAATCACAGACCAAGCTCAAGGAGTGGAGCGACAAGCGCGAGGCGCGACGGCTCAAACGTCTCGACCGGTTCTTTGATCTGGACGATGCCGGTTATGCACGATGGATCGCGGCCGGTCTGCCCTACAGTGACACCAAGAAAGTCGAGCGCTGGACCGAGCGCCGTTTCACCGAACACCTACAGAAAGCAAAACCTGTGACCGTTGTACCGTTTCCTGCACCGCCAAAGCCGGCCGCCCCGCGATATCTATTCGAGACGGTTTACGACCTGCGCAAGCTGCCTACAGCGAAATGGCTGGTTGGCGACTGGATCCCCGAGCAGGGCGTCGGGCTGATCTATGGCGAATATGCCAGCGGCAAATCATTCATCGGGTTCGATCTGTTGCTACATCTCGCGTATGGCGTGCAGGAATGGCACGGCGCCAAATTGCCGGGCGTTCCCTGCTACGTGCTGCTTATCGCTCGTGAGGGCGCCACGGGGTTTAGGGGGCGCATCGACGCGTTCAAGGCGCACCACGGCATCACCGACGACACTGACCGAATAGTGTTCATGCGCTCGCCGGTCAACTTTGGTGACGTGGCACAGTTCGAGGAACTGAAGGCCGCTATCATTGCCGGCGGGCGCCGGTTCGCCGCCGTCATGGTCGACACCGTCGGGCGCGCTTTGCCTGGCGAGGATTTTTACGACGCGAAATCCATCACGCGATTCATGGAGCACTTGCAGCAGTTGGGTGAGATCGGCGGAGGTGTGGCGATCGGAGTGCACCACGTCAACAAATCGGGGGAGACATTCGGCTCGGTCTATTTCGGGGCCAACTCGGATTTCATGTTCCAAGTCACTCGCGAGGGCGGTTCGAACGAGCCGCTGACCCGTGGCAAAATCCATTGCACCAAAATGAAGGACGGCGAGGACGGCTGGAAGAGGCGCGTCGACTATCAGAAGGCCGCAAGCAGCCTCGTGGTCGCCAGCGTCACGGAGAGCGGCGACGTGATGGGCAAGGCCACCAAATTATCCGATGACGACAAACTGGCCATGCAAGCGCTTGGCGAGGCGCTTAAGGCAAAAGGTCAACTGCGACCGGAAATGCCAGGTCGGTCCGTAACGTTAAGTGAGTGGCTGGACCAATGCTTCAAGATCGGCGGTGTTGATCCGAGCGCGGCGAAGCCGAACCGCGACCTGCACCGGCGGCAAGTGAAGTTGCTCGCTAATAGATTGATTTTCGTTCAGGACCACCTCGTGCGGATCATCAATCACGCAACTACCGATGACGTTGCAATTTCCAAGGTAGCACCTGGCGGACCATTGCCGCCTTTCCCTCAAAGAACCTGACCGGACCGGGACCGCCGTACCGCCCTTATAGGGGGGCGGTCCGGTCGGTCCGTATGGCCGGCGAGGACCGGTCGGACCGTGGTCTGTGTTTGGTCCGGTCGGTCCGTACGAATTCAAGTACTTAGCTCATCAACACGGAAGTGAACCGGAGAAAGCAATTTGGAAATCGATTCGATCCCGACCGTGCGAGCCTCGACGCATTAGAAGGGGTTGAGCGCTTCCGTTCGCGCAACGCCGTTCTGGAGTTGTCGCATCTGTTCGAGCCTGCATAACTTACAACTTTTGCAGCTTTCCTATTGCATTGAGGCCACGGCGCTTTTAACCTGCAAAAGTCGGCTGCAAATGTCAGGTGATTCAAAATGACCGTTTACGGATACGCGCGTGTCTCCACCGATGGGCAAAGCGTCGCAGCGCAGATGCATGACCTAACCGCAGCTGGCGCGGCCAAGATTTTCAGCGAGACGGCATCGGGCGCCAAGACAGACCGCGCTCAACTGGCCAAGCTTCTCCGTGTTGCCAAGTCTGGTGACGTGTTGCTCGTGACGCGGCTGGACCGCTTAGCGCGCAGCACGCGGGACCTACTCAACACCCTGCACACGCTGGGCGAACGTGGGGTCGGCTTCCGGTCGCTCGTGGACACATGGGCAGACACCACGACGCCGCACGGACGGTTAATGCTGACCGTGCTCGGCGGGCTTGCTGAGTTTGAGCGCGAGTTGATCAAGGCCCGCACAGGCGAAGGCCGCAAGCGCGCCATGAACCGGGGCGTGAGGTTCGGGCGGCCAAGCAAGCTGACGCCGCACCAGCGCACGGAGGCCCTTGCACGCCTGGCTGGGGGCGAGACACAGGCCGACATCGCTCGGTCCTATGCCGTGGATCCCACCACGATCGGCCGGGTTCGGGGTCGATTAGTTGCATCTGCAACCATGTTGTGATATTAGTTGCACCTGCAACGATATTTTGCAGGTGAGTTTTGAGTAAAAAAGGCCCAGCGTGCTCGGTGTGCTCGCACCCCGAGAAATGGAGAATCGAGCTTTTGCGCGCTGGTGGCGCGTCGCTCGACAGCTTGGCAGAAAAGTTCAAGCCGCTTAGCCGCGACGCCATTCACCGTCATTGGACACGCCACGTCACCGACGACGCTAAGGCCGGCTACCTCGCCGGACCCAGCCAAATGGAGGCACTTGGCGCAAAAGCAGCAACCGAAGGCGAGTCGGTCCTCGATTACTTCCGCATCACTCGAACCGCACTGATGTCGAGCCTGGCCGCTTGCAGCGAGGCCGGAGACGCCCGGGGCGTGGCGCTGGTATCGAATAGCCTGGTCGGCGTGTTGGAACGATTGGGCAAACTGACCGGGGAGATTGCCGCTCCCGCCGGGAATACGATCAACGTCACCAACGTAACGAACATCATCAACAGCCCCATATTCGCTCGGCTCCAAGCCGCACAGCTCAGGGCGCTGGCAGCATTTCCGGAAGCCCGCGCGGCCACGGTCGCCGCATGGCGCGAACTCGATGCCGAGGCCGCCGATGCGGGCAGGGCGCCCATGGTAATCGATGCCACGGCGCTGCCCCCGCTGTGCCCCGTACCGTTGCCGGGGTCCGGCCGATGACCAGCGTAGCAGGCGCCCTCGCTGATGCATTGGAGGATGGTGGATGGCGCGCCAAGGCCCGTCCCAGCCAGCTCGCGCCACCCGGCGACTGGAACGGATGGATGATCCTGGCCGGCCGCGGGTTCGGCAAGACCCGAGCCGGGGCAGGGTGGGTGCACGATCTGGTCGAGACCCGCCAAGCCGGCCGCATCGCCCTAGTTGCCGCCACCGCCGCCGACGCCCGCGACACGCTGGTCGAGGGCGTCTCAGGGCTGCTCAACACCGCGTCGCCGTGGAATAGGCCGATCTACGAGTCGAGCAAACGTCGCGTGACTTGGCCCAACGGTGCGATCGCCACCACTTTTTCCAGTGAGGAAGCGGACCGCCTCCGCGGCCCCGAGCACGACGCGGTATGGGCCGACGAGCTGGCCGCGTGGACGGACGTGCAGGGCACGTGGGACATGCTGCAGTTCGGGTTGCGCTTGGGGAGGCGCCCGCGCTGGCTCGTGACGACCACGCCAAAGCCGATCAAGTTGCTGAAGGAGCTGTTGGCGCGAGAACGCAAAGACGTCGTGGTGACCCGTGGCTCGACTTTTGAGAACGAAGCCAATCTGGCACCGACCTTCCTCGCGGCCATTCGTCAACGCTACGAGGGCACCCGGCTTGGCCGACAGGAGTTAAACGCCGAGCTGCTTTCGGACAACCCGGGCGCTCTGTGGCAACTGGACTGGCTTGACCGCGATCGCGTATCGGCGGCACCCGATCTGCGCCGCATCGTGGTGGCGATCGACCCGGCCGTCTCCAATAACGAAGGCTCGGACGAAACCGGAATCATTGTCGCCGGCGTTGCCGCGGATGGCACGGTCTACGTGCTGGAGGATTGTTCGGGCCGCTATGCGCCGCACGAGTGGGCGGCGGTGGCCATCTCAGCGTACCGGCGCCAGAAGGCCGACCGGATCCTGGCCGAAGTGAACAACGGCGGCGCCATGGTCGAGGCGACGATCCGCGCGCTGGACCATCGGGTGAGCTTCAAAGCGGTGCATGCCAGCCGCGGCAAGGTGGTGCGCGCCGAACCGATCGCTGCACTATACGAGCAGCGCAAGGTTCACCACGTCGGCGGGTTCGCGGTGCTGGAAGATCAGATGTGCGCGTTCACGTCGGATTTCGACCGCGCGCGCACCGGCTATTCGCCGGATCGCGTGGACGCGCTGGTATGGGCGCTGACTGAATTAAGCGGACCGGTGCATTGGGTGAGGGTCACAGAGCTGCGGATTTGATGTTGGCTTGTTGCTTGTCTCGCCAGTTATCAACTAAGGCCCTTGTAGCCCCTCTCCTTGGCGCAGGCTACAATGCTGTCGCGTTGTTTCGCTAACAGAGCATTCGCTTCCAAAAGCCATTTTTCCGTTAGAACCTGCGAAAACTCGATCGGTACCTTGCCGTCATTCGGACGACCAAACTTCCATAGCGTTACTGGAAATTCTCCAACTGTCACAAGGCGGCCGTGCGCGAAGGCGTCTCTAATGTGGACGATGCGTCGGTCTACAAAATAGCGTCGTTTTTCCTCGTTTGATAGATCGTCGTTGTATGAATCGATAAGGCTACCTAGCGACGCGAAGGTTGTCGCGAACGTTTCGGTGGCCTCAGTGTCGCCCGGCTTAGGAAAGTCGATCGGCTGTCCTTTTCGAAGCACGAGAAAAAAGCGCACTAGTGTTTCGACTGCTTGTAGATTCATGATCAAGCCACCGGTCAATCTCAAATGCTTTTCTGAGTCCAATGTGCGCTCCGCAACCGTATCTCCGGGTTTGAAGTTCGCGTTGTTAAGGCTTGTTTGGATTTGTGCCAACAAAAAGGTACACCAGGTCCCCATATTCGGCCACGGTAGGTTTGTCCAACTCTACCTTGTATGGCGTTGTGGCTTCGATTGCCTGCTTTAGTAATCCAGCTTTCGCCGCACCAGCTCCAGCAATGATACCGAGATGCGCGCCACCGCCGTCCGAAAAGGTAGCGCCATCCCAACCAGCCTTCACAAAAGCCTTGTGGAAGGATTGAGCCAGGTCTTTGCCGAGTTGATTGACGTACATAATTTGGACTCGGTGCTTCTGCAAAGACTTCAGTCGATCGGCAAGGTCGCCGATCTGATGATCTGTCAATGGCGACCAGTTGTAGCCGACTGTTACGGAAATGATCCTGTTGAGACCAGTGAGTTCACCTTCTAATCGATCTACTTTGGTTTTTGCTTCTTCTGGTGTTGAGACCGATAGCTTCTGTTTAAAGTCGTCGCGCTGCTTCTCAGCTAGCTCGGTTTGCGCTTTTGCTGCCGCGACCTGACCTGAATAGTAAAGTGAGGCAACGAACCAGATGGCCGTGCTAACCGCCGCCCCGAAAAGCAAGAAAGCAACGGGATTGGCTTGAATCACAGGCCAGTATTTCTCTAAGTCCATTTCAATCAAGCCCACCAACGAAAGCACCAACTAATCACTTCGGGGTTGATTCGCTGCCATTCAAATGCGCGCCCGTGCACAGGCTTTTCGAGCGAACACAACTGTTGATTTGTGCAATTTTAAGTTGACAAACCTAGGGTAGGTTGAAAAGCGCGAAATTTCGTGTAGTATTGCAGGTGTTCTCTACGGGATCAGCGGCGGGACGCCGTATCGGTTCTCTACGACAGCGGGACGCTGCCGGGAGCAGAAGCACTAAGGTGCTCGCCCTGGTTTTGCGTCCGGTGCGAGCTTCAAAGGAGCCTCGCACCGTGTCGATCAGCAATCATCACTGCGAAATAGTATGGGGCGCGGCATCAATCGCGCCGATCATCGGGCGCACTGAAACGAGCGTGTTCCGCGCGCTCGAAAGCGGATGTGTGCCCGGCGCTCGCAAGGTTGCCGGCCGCTGGGGCATGCACGTTCCCACCTTCCTCGCCAGCTTCCAACCCACCATACCGCCGCGCGAAGCGTCGCTGCGTAACAACAGGTCATACCCAAAATGAACGAACGCTATTTCGCCACCATCGAAACACAGGCCGCCAGCGTGCCAGACGTCGCGGTGCGAGGCGCACTCTCTCGCCTAACGAAACTGCATCGCGAAATCATGGCCACCGCCGCCCGGGTTCGCGGCAACGCCGATCTCAGCGCGCAGGGAAAGACGAAAGAGGCCCGCGACGAACTGAAAAAGAAGGCGCACGAGCTGATCCGCGCGAATGCCGCCGTGCGGCGGCTCAGCGCCAGGATCGACGAGAAGCGCGCCAACATCCAGTTGCCGGCAGTCGACAAGACCGATGCCGCCGGCGCCGTCCTGCGTAGCCAGGTCCGCGACCGGTTGCCTAAGTCGGCGAAGGAACTCCGCGCAACAATCCCGACCATGTCGCTGCTGTATCTGCAGGCGATCCTTGAAGCTCCCGAGCTTGTCGGCGCCGATCGTGAAACGGTCGAGGCGGCCCGCGGTCGGGCGATCGACCTCGTGCATCCCGGCAAATCGGCCGAGCTGGACGGCGAGCGGGACGCGGTACGGCTCCTGGCCAACGCGACCGCCGCCATGTCCGACGCGGCTCGCGAAGTGGCGGAGCTGCCGAACGCGCACGCGCTCAATGAGTTTTTGGCTCAGATCATTCCGGATCAGCGCGCCATTGAAGCCGATGTCGCGCGCGAAACGGCCATCGCCGCGTAACCAAAGGAGACCACAATGATCAAGCGCATCACCCCCGAGCAGGTCGCACCGCAGATCCCTCAGGCACCAGCGGCTGGCGTCAATGCTGCGGCCGGTGTCACCCAGCCCGAGCCGCCTGCTCAGCAGAAAATGGCGCCTCCGCTGAAACGAGCGCTCGGAATCGATCAGCCGTGGAAGACGCCATGAACCGGAAACAGCTCATAGCCGAGCGGGATGCCGCCGGCGCAGCCTACAGCGAAGCGCTCAACGCCTTCCGTGAGGCATGGGCACGCCTGGCCGCGATCGACAGAACCTTGCAGAACCAGAACGTCGCGCAAGGTGAAGCCATTCGCTCCTGGCACTTTGCGTCTCGCAACCGGTTGGAGGACGGACTCCGAGCCCTCCAGCATCTCGATTTTGCCCCGCGTGTGCTGGTCAATGACTGGCACGACCGCGCTGTCGAGCTGTCCAACAAGCAGATCGAAGGATTCAAGCCATGAGCTACGACTATGCAAAGCAGCGCGGGTTCGTCGTTCCGTTCACGGGCAACCTTAGGGTAACCCGCGACGACGAAGGGAAGATTTTCAGGTCTGACGATACGGCCAACGTCACAGTGACCGTTTCCAACGATCTCGATATCGGGTTCAACTGCGGATTCGTGATGTACAGCACTGGTACGATCACGCTTGCTGCGAGCCCGCATGTCGTCAATCGATACGGCAAGACGGTGCTTTCCACTCAGTACCAGACCGGCTCGCTCATGGTGATGCAACGCACCGGTGGGTTGGGCATCTACGGCGACATTGAATACCTGACAGGCGGCGACTTCGCCTGATCAGCCTTAAGGCAGCTTCCCACGGGGACATGAGATGAAGATCGGCGAAGTAAAGAATTGGAATGGCGAGCGCGGGTTCGGGTTTCTCCGCGTCGATGGGCACGACATTTTTTGCCATGCCTCGGCGCTCCCGCTTGGCACGCGAGCGCTTGAAGTCGGACAGCACGTCGGGTTCGAGATTGGTTTGAACGAACGCACCGGCAAGCCGATGGCCACGAACGTGAGGCTCGTCTAAATCGCGGCCGGTTGCCCAATGTCCGGTTTACCGCCAATATCGGCCGAAGAGGTGAAGGCCTCCGAGGTCGCAGATGGGCCCATTAGCCGACTTAGATGGGGCGGCCACAATAATAAGTCGCCGCTTCTTCAAAAGTCCAAGGCTACGCCCGAAGTTATTCGCGCTTGGCTTCGGTTATTCGATTTTAGCAAAATCCGGCAGCTGCCAGCTCTGATCGAAAAAGGGCTTCGTTGGGCCATAGAAGCGGAACCAGACCCACCACCCCTTCGACGCACTGGTATCCACCCAGTTGCTCTCCAAACCCGCCGGCGCTTTCGGGCCAAAGTAGAGGTCCCATGAGCCGTCAGCGTTCGGCTTGATCTTGTCAAATGAATTGATTGCCGCATTGTTAGCTTTGTTCATGGTCATGGAGCGCGTGAGGTTGTCGTAGACCGTGACGGACCAGAACTCCTCGACAGGCGGGTTGGCCAGAACGTGCAGCTTGTAGTTTTTCGAGCCATCGAGCGGGTTGCCGTCCTTATCTTTGAAGCTCTCCAGATACCGTTGTCCCTTGGAGGGAAACGGCAGGTTCATCGCGTGGATTGGCCAGGTGCCGAGGTAGAGATAGTTGAGCCGCTCGTCCAATTGGCTGTAATACTCGGACTCCTGCTGAGTTTTCTCCTCCATGTTCAACGCAAACACGTTCACCCAGTTGTTATAGGCCGGAGACGCGGCGAGACGCGAAGCGAAGCTGATGTTCTGCGCCATGGCATGACCGACACGCGCACCCTCTTCGAGGATTCGTTTTTGGCGATCGTCCGGCGCAAACGGCTTGCCCTTCTCAATGCCAAGTGGCTTGAGCATCGCCATGAAGAACCGATCGCGCTCTGCCACCGGGTTGTTGTTGATCAGCTCCGATAACAGCTTCCAATAATCGAGCCCCGCGGGTTCGATCGTGTTGGCGTATTTGCCGGAGACGCGAAGGACCCGGTTGGGCCTGGGATTGGCACGCTCGCTATAGGGATAAACGCGCGACTTCGCGACCATATCGGCGGCTCCAGCCACGTCCCCTTTGATGACGATGCCACGAATGAAAAAGTTGGCATCCATCGTCTTGAACGGCGTAATGAAATAGCCCTGTGTCGGCAGCTCACCCTTGTGGCCCGGTGGCACGAGCAGGTACTTGCCGCCTTCGCCTTTGTCCGGACCGAGGCGCCCTAGGCCCGACGTCTCGAACCAGAGATCCGCGAACGCGCCCGCGGTGGCGCCGGCGGGGACCTCGACGACGACCGGGCCGTCCTTGGCCAGATCAATCTGACTGACGGCGTATATCGTCGAGTCGTTTCCGGTGAGGACCAGAGCTTTGGGATCTAGGAAATCCTGCCAGAGCACGATGTCGTTGTAGGTCGCTCCCAGATCGCGAAACATACCGGCCCTGACGGAGCCGAAACTCACGGCGGGGAAGGACCACATGTACGCCTGGCTGGCGCGCTGAAAATCCATTTCGTCATAGAGCTTCTCCACCGTTTCCCTGGACGGATAGCCGTTCTCGTATTTCAGCTCTCCAATTCGGGAATTGATGGTTTGGGCCTCAGTAGGGGCCGCGCCAAAGGCGAGCGTGCCAAGGAGTGCGGTGGCGGCGATCAGGGTGGATGTGCGAATGGATGACATCGGATACCTCCGGCAAGTTCAATAGCTCTGAACAACATCTGAATGTCGATGCGCTGGCAGAGCCGATTTGCGGCCCGACGTCAGCTACCCACCGCCATGGAAAGAATGGGCATGATCCAGCATCAAACGAATTGACTTACATCAAGGAGAGGCCGGCGAGCGGTCGGGCCGCGCTCGACCAGAACGAGTCCCTTAGGGGCATTTGCGGAGCGCATCACTGTGCTTCAGGCGAGGAATTTCCGCGAAGGGTGTCACAAGCCGCCGATTACGCCCAAAGGCGGCAAACTTCCGCTTTGCCTTGCGTGCTGCCAGATCTGTTTGCCCGCCCTTCACAGCTCCCGCGACATTGCCGGATGCGTCCGGTTTTTAACCTTGACCCAATGCTTCTGCCGACCGCCGCGATATGGCCGATCGCGGTGCTTTGAGACCAGCCCCTCCAGGCCCATGCGGCAGGCGGCGCGGTACAGATCAGCCCCGATTTCCCCGCGCTCAAATGGCGCGACAGTGAACCCGTCCGGCCTGCGCGCTAGCAGTCTCTGGAGGTTTGTCTTCCGCAAGTGCAGCGGCAGGTCGCGAAGATCGTCCCCACCGAGCGCCAGCACATCGAACGCATAAAGCTGCGCTTCGTGATCATGCTTGCGGGAGTGCAGCGCGTTGAAATCGGAGAGGCCATCGATGCCGAGAATTACCGCCTCCCCATCGATTACGAAATGCTTCTGCCGGTTCTTCAGCGCCGCCTCGGCGATCCAGGGGTAGCGCTTGCTCCAGTCGGTGCCGTTGCGGGATAGCAGGCGCACGCGCTGGTCATCCCGAATGACAAGCATCCGGTAGCCGTCGTGCTTTACCTCGTGGATCCAGTCCGGTCCTGATGGGACCTGCTTGCCGGCGGTCGCCAGACAAAGCTCGTACGCCATACGCATGTGCGAAAAGATAGGCGCTTCGCTGTATTTTGCCACTCGGGAACAACCGGCAATCGGACAGCGTTTCCTTTTCAGCTTCGGGCAGTGCTCGGAGCAGCATAGAGTAAACTCCCGGCCCCAAGGGGTTCATCCTCCTTCAGGGCCGGCTTTTTGGGTGCCCCAGCGGCGTTCTCCCGGTTCGCGTTGGCCGGCTTTCAAGAAGCTGGATCACCCTTCAAAGTCCTCCGGAGGGAGCTTCGGTAGTAGGTGGGGCCAGTTGCGCGCGATGATGCCGCGCATCTCGGGATCGACTTGCTCAATTGTGTCGAACATCTCAAGCCGGACGCGCAGTTCTTCCAGTTGATCCGGCTCGAGCACATGGCCTTGGTAGACCTCGATCGGCATCCGTCTCTCCGTCCGCTCGCTTCAGGAGCAACCGAAGCGACTATTGCGCCCGATCCTGGCCGGGATGCGGCAACGGCCCCTCATGCTCGAAAACCGACCCGAGGTCGCGCATATCGATCCATCCGCCGCAGGTGGGGCACTTGATGAAATGCTCTGCTTCATCTGCCGGGGGCTTGCCCGTGCGCTCGCCAATGAACTTGCCTCTCGGTATTTTCATGGGCCGTCCCAACTGTGTAGTGGCCAGCGGAGAGACGGCCCCGGCTTGGAGGGTCCTGGGATAGGTTAGGCCGGGGCCGCTCCGCCAGCACGAAGGAGAGAGCTGGCGAGTCAGCAAACGGCAGAGCGAGCGCAGCGTTCCTACCGCAGGTCAGGAGTGCTGGCACCATTTTAGCTGCTGGGGTTTAGTCCGTTGCTGACAAGGGCAACCACCATGTCTCTCACCCTGCGGATGATCGGCTCGGATGATTATACGGTGCACGACGACCGGCAGCTGGTCGGGCGGATACGCTACACGAGCGAGCGCAGCCCTGGGTTCTGGCTGTGGACCTGCGTTGTGACGCTTCTCGGTGCGCCATCGGGGGAAGCTCGCTCACTCGGGGAAGCCAAAGGCCGCTTCAAGGTCGCATGGGAGCAGTTCAAAGCGAGGCATACGACAGAAGAGTTGGCGAAGGCCTTCGCGGAGATGAGCCAACCGGCCAAGTCTGCGCTCAGTGCGTTAGAGCGCTATTTGCCTGCCAAGGATCAATGGGCAACAGGAAAATGTGGAACCTGGGATGCTCGGGCCTCAGCATGGTATAACTCCTAATTCAAATCCCTAGTGAGTCGGGGCTGCCGTGGGTATTCTCTTCCTCTCGCTCGCGGCGTGCGTTGTTGGTGTTCTTCTCCTACTGGCCTTCCGTCGATAGGACCGACTGCGGACGCAAGAGTTGCCTTGAATCCTCAGCCCAGCGCCAAATTAAGCTTCTTAGCGGGTTGTTTTTGACTGTGCGCGATTGAGCGCGTTCAACTCCACGATGGAGACGAACGTGATCACCTGGCTGTTAGTAATCGTAATCGCGGTCAGCGTTGCAATCCTGATTGCCCACGCGATTGACGCGATACGTTCCTGAAGCTCAGCGCAGCGACGCGAGCTACTGGGTGCCGTGCGTGTGTGGCCCACTCGCATCAGGTGGCCGGTTCACGCTGGCGGGCCTTCATGCGTTGGTGCCCATCTTGGGAGGGGCAAAGTCAGGTCGAACGTCGGCACCCCGACTACCGCAGCCCTGGCAGACGAAACGCGGCTCAAGGTCCGATAGCCTCATACTGTCAGGCCAGCGGTCGGCCTCCAGAGCGACGTGATGGCCGCAATGGCAATAGACCAGCACGCGGCGCGGTCCCATCTCTCGCATCTCGCCGAATGTGATCTTCAGCGGTCGGCCGTCAGCATGCGTAGGCGTGTGGCGTCGGACAGGACGGGACATGCCGCCATCAAAGCGGCATCGCAAGTACATCGCAAATTATCGATTGATAGTGGGTCCCAATGGCCGCGAGCTACTGAGTGTCGTAGGTGGGGAAAAGCCGCTTGAAGCTCCCCCGTTCACGCCGGCAGGTGCTCGCCCGAGCGATAGGCCAAAATTAAGCCGCCGGGCACGCAATACCTTGTCCCGGCGGCTTGATATCCGTCCAGCCCCGGCACGGGATCAGCAAAAATCCCGGATACTCGTGAGTATGGGCGTGGAGTGTGAAGGTTCAGTTCATTCAATAGAGGCCCGCCGGTTCACGCTGGCGGGGCCTATCAGAATGCTTCGGGGCGCCTAAGTTCGTTCCGCCGTTGGAACTGAACGTGGGTTTTCTGGTTTTGGAGTCGTTTATTAACGGCCCGAGGAAAGCGCCATGACGGAGCGCCGCCGAGTGAAGCAGACCTACTCTCTTGAGGAACGATTGGCCGAACTAGCAACAAGGTACAAAGAGCAGGCCAGCGCATTACCGGCAGGCGCTGAACGCGAGGCGCTTCTTAAGAAAGCACGGCTAGCTAATACTGGCGCGCACATCAGCGATTGGCTGACCTCTCCCGGCCTACAGTCTCCGAAGTAGGCTGCCGCAGGTGGCGGCCTCGTTTGGTGCCAACCTGGAGATAAATCAAGGAATCAAGTCCGCCGTGAACAGGTGGCGAACGGGAGCGTATCAACGGACGGAACGAGCCGCATTTGGTCTATTTTAATTTGCCGCTATCGCGCAGCTTGTCCAAGGCCATGTAGCCCGAGTTCCGGAGCGCTCGTTCGCTGTCAGCGAGGGTTCGGTAGCTCTGTTCCATGGCTTCCAGGTGGTGGCGCGTGAAAGCGTCCTTGGCCGTTTCCAGCACCTTCCGGTATCGCTCCGCCAGTTTGAGGTATTCGTTCATCGCTGGAACAAATGTACACTTTCATACTTAGATTCGCTCGATGGCTGGGTGATAATAGTGGACCGTGATTTCAAAAACGAAGTGTTTTCGAGTTTTGACCCAAACCCGGCGAGGCCCTGCGGCGAGTGTGGCAGAAAGCCCCTGTCCACGTTGAAAATGCTAAATCCGCAAAACGGTAAAACCGTGCGCATGTTCAAGTGTGAGTGCGGTGCGCAGACTTGGACCGAGAACAATGAGTAAGACCGCCTCAGTGGGCGGCCTATTCGTTCACGCTGGCGGGCTATTTTCTAGGCTCAATGAGGCGAAGAACACGACCGCCAAGACCACCCAACCGACGATGTCGACGGCGCTCATGGGCGCGCCCTCACTTCTCGGTTATTGGCCAAGTGTTGGACATGGCGGCGGAGCAGGGCGCTAACTGATTGATTTTGTTGGCGCTCCCTAGCGGAATCGAACCGCTCTCTCCACCGTGAAAGGGTGGCGTCCTAACCGATAGACGAAGGGAGCAAACCCAAGGCCCCGCCGCTTATCGCGGCACGGCCGCTGGCCGCCCGAGTCATGCCCGGCGGCTGCAGCGGGCGAACCTATAATGGCCTTTGCCGCCATGGGCAAGCCGTTCGGGAACGGTCTTTTGGCACCGGTGGATTAGCCTCCTACCCCAGGATCAATCGGGGCGAATTCAACGGTTTCTTAGGTTCCCTGAGCTAGCGCTGGACTGGGAGAATTTAAGCCGATGCCACCGCCCAAAAAGCGCGCAGCCCGCAAGTCGCTGTCGCAGCATGCCTGGATCACGCTCGACGGCGGGTTCGCGGCGCGGCAATGCCTGGTCCAGGACATCTCCGCCACGGGGGCCAAGATCACGCTGGACGAGGATGCGAGCCAGCTCCCGGGCGTGATCCGGATGGCGTTTGCGCGCGATGCGCGGACCGGGCGGAGCTGCCAGGTGGTGTGGCGCCGCGGCAAATCGGCCGGCATCAAGTTCATCTGATCCCGGGCGAAGCGACCCCCGATGGCGCGCGGCGCCGGTCCGGGCTAGAACGGCCCGCATGCGTGCGCCGCTCCTCATCTTGATCTCGTTGCTGACCATGTCCGCGGCCGCGGCGGAAGCCTTGCGTCTTCCGCCTGCGGAGCGCCCACAGGCCGGCAAGGCCCTGCCGCTGAAAGGTGCCGGCGGAAGCGCGAAGGCGGGCTCCTGCGCCGCCTATGGCCGCGGCTTCCATATGGTCGAGAGCACCGGCACCTGCGTCAAGATCGGCGGCTCGATCAGCGTCGAGACCACGATCAGGCGCTGAAGTCCATGCCACCGGACATCATGCGGCCCGAGATCATCGTCCCGTTCGTGATGTATTGCGCGCTGCTGTGGTGGATCGGCCGCGGCCTGAGCTGGACCGCGCGGCTCGCCACCGCGGCCGTCACCCTTGTGCTGATCGTCTGCGTGCTGCTGTTCGAACGCGGCTGGCCTTAAACAAAAAAACGCGAAAACAACCCCATGCACAGTAGCCGCCACCACCCGGCGGCGCGCGCGCGAATGCCGATTCATCGTGCTCTCAACGCACTTTAGCCGCGTCGCCGCTCACGACATCGGCGGTGCCACAAATTGCGCAAAACCGGGCCGTTTGCCGAGCTCGGCGAGCCAGCGCGTCAGATGCGGCTGCGCGGGCCGGGTGATGCCCTCGACGCCGAGCCAGCGCCGCGCATAGGCGCCGATCGCGATGTCGGCGAGGGTGAACGCATCGCCGTCCATGAACGGGCGCGTGGAGAGCAGGCGGTCTGCGATGGTCCAGACCTCGGCGGCGGCATCGGCATCCTTCTGCACCTGGATCATGTCGCGCTCGGCGGGCGCCGTGCGCACGATGCCCCAGAACACCGGGCGGTCGACCGGCTGCACCATCGACAGCGTCCAGTCGAGCCAGCGGTCGACGCTGGCACGCAGCTTCGGCGCCTCGGGATAGATCGGCGTGCCGCGCCCGTGCGCGAGGCAGAGATAGCGCATGATCGAATTGGATTCCCACAGCGTGAAATCGCCCTCGACCAGCGTCGGGATCCGCGCATTCGGGTTCATCGCGAGATAGTCGGCCTCGCGAGTCTTGCCAAAGGCCATGCCGGCGTCGATGCGCTCATAAGCCAGGCCGAGCTCGGTGAGGCACCACAGAACTTTCTGCACGTTGACCGAATTGGCACGGCCCCAGATCGTCAGCTTTTGCTCCGGCACATCATCCTCCCCAGGAGTTTCTTGGTGTCGCGGGTGATAGCGGAATCCGCCGCCGCGAGCGATGCGCGATTGCGCCGATCCTCTCATGCAGAAAGGTCCACATGCAAAAAGGTCGGCATGCAAAAAGCTCCGCCCGAGGCGGAGCTTTCATTGCAGGGCAAAGCTGGTCAGGCGATCAGCGGCCGAAGAACAGCCACAGCAAGATGATCACCGGGATCGGCACACCCAACATCCATAACAAAATTCCGCGTCCCATCGCGTCCTCCTCCAATTGCATTGTCGAAGAGAGAACGTTTAGGGCCAAGGCTGGTTCCCGCGGAAAGGCTCTACCAATGGCCGATGTTGGGCATCGACGACCACGGCTCCTGCGGAGGCTTCGGGTCGCCCTTCTGCAAGATCTCGATCGAGTGCAAATCGGGCGAGCGCACGAAGGCCATGTTGCCGTCGCGCGGCGGACGGTTGATGGTGACGCCCGCCTTCATCAGCTTCTCGCAGGTCGCATAGATGTCGTCGACCTCATAGGCGAGATGGCCGAAGAAGCGATCCTCGCCATATTTCTCCTCGTCCCAATTCCAGGTGAGCTCGACCAGCGGCGCGCCGCGCGACCGTGGCTGCTTCTTCAGCGCCTCGAGATCGTCCGACGAGCACAGGAACACCAGCGTGAAACGCCCCTTGTCGTTCTCGATCCGCCGCACCTCCTTCAGCCCCAGCGCATCCTGATAGAACTTCAGCGCAACATCGAGATTGCGCACGCGCAGCATGGTGTGGAGGTATCGCATGGTTGTTGCTCCCTTGAACGGATGGAGGATTTTTGGTTTGGGCCGGGACGGCGGGGGTAGGAGATAGCAGGAAAGT